>DAOVXE010000169.1 GCA_030636285.1 Candidatus Falkowiibacteriota bacterium
GCTCACAAAAGGCATTGTTGAACAGGGACGGATCAAAAATATGCCGGCGCTTGCTAAGGCTGTTAAAAACGTGTTAGCCGAGGCCAAGCCTCAACCGATCAGAACCGACAGGATTACGTTTGCCTATCCGGAGGCCCAGACTTATATGCGAGTGATAAGCCTGAATACAAGCGAGAAAGAAATCAACGCTCAAATAAAAGAGCAAGTACTTACGGCATTGCCTATAAAAGAGAGTAATTTGCAGTATAATTATCGTATCCTTAAACCAGGCAATGATTTAAGCGAAGAGCAAAAGGCATTGTTGCTAGCCACTAACCAGCTGATAGTTATGGAATGGCAGCAGTTTTTCAGCCGCCTGGATCTAAAGATCGTCGGCTTTACGAGCGAAAGCGTAGCAGCTTATTTCGGTTTGTTTAACAAGTTGCAAAAAGGCCAAAAATGTATTATTGACCTGGGCGCGAAAACAGTTATTTCCTCATTTTTTAATGCCAATGGCCTGGTTTACGCCTTTAGTTATTATTTGGCCGGGGATTATTTAACAAAAGAGATAAAAAAAGCGCAAAACATTGATTACGAAGAGGCTGAAAGATTAAAGATCAATATCGGCCCTAAAGCAAAGAAAGAAACCAAAGAAATTATAAATAAATATTTTAAGGCTTTTGGCGCTGAATTAAAAGCAAATTTTAAAGAATACCAAAAATATATTGGCAGCAAACCAAACGAAATAATTTTGGTTGGCGGAGGCGCTAAATTGCGCGGAGTGGAAGATCTTATCAGCAATGCCGGCATAAAAATTCCTGTCCGAACCGGTAGATCTAATTTGTTAGAGCATGAAGGGCTGGAGTTTGTTTCCGCTGTTGGCCTGGCCCGGCTGGGCCTTGATCCAAGGCGTAATATGGATAATTTTTTAGCTTGGGATAAAAGCGCGCAGCTTGGCAAAAGTATGGCTTGGCATTGTTTTACAAGAGCGCGAAAAAAGTTTAATAAACCCAGCACCATAAGCGCGGGATTTTTTAGAATGGTGCTGGGTAACGCCAAATTATTAATCGCTCTGGGTTTAATTGTTGGCAGTATAATTATTTTTAGCTCATATTTACTAATAAATACCGGTCAAAGCAGCGTTCCCAAAGCAGAGAGTAAATATTCGTTTTTTTATACTCTTCCCTTGTCTGTTCCAATAAGTATTTTAACAGATAGAAACGAAAGCGCGGTTGGCGGCAGAGTCTATGAAGTCGTAGTTAAGGAAGCTGTTAATCTGGAGACTGCTGTTTCCAGAGCGCGAGAACAGGCAATGGCCGCGTTAGAACAGGAAGAAGCGCTGTGGCCGGAGCCGCTTAATGATTTTTCTTCCAGCCTTATATTTCCTTTATCTATATCTTTTTTGGTTTATAATGATCGCGAAGCCCGCGCCGGATTAAACGACGCGGCAAGTGAAACGCTTAATGGCAATAATTTTTTAATTGATAATATGATATTTAATAAATTAACCAAAGATTTTAAAGAAAATAAATATATACTGGAAGCAAAAGTAAGGCTTCACAGTAATGTTACCCCAAATATTCTGGAAGAAAAAAAGCAGAAAATAATTGATAAAAATAAAATATCCATGCTGCTTATTAATGACATAGGCCAAACATTAAATATTCGCTCCGGACCAGGGACTGATTACGCCGTAGTCGGCAAGGCCTTATCAGGCGGGTATTATGAATTATTAAAAACAGGCCGGGATTGGCATGAGATTAAATTTAATAAAGCGTCTAACGGCTGGGTGTATGCCGACTTTACGACTATTATTGAGGAATAATTACATAATTTATGTTTGGCTAAACAGTCAAAATATGTTATAATTTTAATAATTAAAAAATATATAAACATTATGACAAGGAGTAATAAAATCAATAAAGGGTTTACATTAGTGGAATTATTAATCGTAATCGGCGTAATTGCCATTTTAGCGGCTTTTGCCTTTGTTGCCTTAAATCCTTTGGCTCGTTTTCAGGACGCGCGCAATGCCCAGCGCTGGACTGATGTAAATGCTATTTTAGCGGCTATTAAGCTGGACCAGATAGATAATGGCGGAACTTATATGAGTGATATTATTGATCTTACTGACGAGCTTTATTATCAGGTCGGCAATGGCTCAGCCTGCCTTGACACCTGCTCTAATCTGACTGTGATTCTTCAGGATGCCTGTATTGATCTGGCGGAGTTGGTGGACGAGGGTTATTTGGCCGGTGTGCCGATCGATCCCAGTGATACTAACGCGGGCACGGATGAAACCCGTTATTATATATCCAAGCACGCCAACGGATCATTAACAGTCGGCTCCTGTTCTGAAGAGCTGGGCAGTAATTCCGCTATTCCTGATATTTCAATTACCAGATAGAAATAATTTTAACCATATAAAATAAAAAATCCCCGCTTATCATAGCGGGGTTTTTATATAAGCGCGCGTATTATAGCACATTCTATAGAATGTGCTATGTTGTTAGTATGGACGAGTGTGTATGCCGCGTATGTTTGACAGTTGTATGCTGCGATTTTTTAAGCAAAGAAAAAAAGCTCGGGAGTAAATATCCAGAGCCTTTTTTTAAAAAGGTACATATTAAAAGGTACGATACTGAGGGTGATGACTGACCACCAATTGCAACATGGTTAGTCGCTCCGTTTCTCCAAGGATGGGTCAGGGGTGCATCCTGAGTTGTTTATAGACTTTTCAATCATCGCCCTCAGTATTATGAGAATAACACTTATACTAAGTGACTTTAAATTTTGAACATAATATGCTAAACTATTAACATAATAAAATAATTTATCATATTATGGGCAAACAAAAAATAAAAAAAATATCCGCAAAAAGAGAAATAAAACTGACAAAAAAACAAAAAGAC
>DAOVXE010000102.1 GCA_030636285.1 Candidatus Falkowiibacteriota bacterium
GGGTTATATAATCCTTGACGTTAAAGACGTTGGTTATCAAGTCTTTATAAATCCAACCATGTATACTGCCTTGGAAATTGGCCAGGAGATTGAATTTTATATTCATCACCATATACGGGAAGATGCCATGGACTTGTATGGTTTTAATACGCCTGAAGATTTGGAAATGTTCAAGCTTTTACTTTCAATATCAGGAATTGGCCCAAAGTCCGCGCTGGGCGTATTGGCGGTTTCCAGCGTAAATGAGATAAGGGAAACAATTGCCCAAGGCGACTCTTCGCTTCTTACTAAAGTGTCTGGGATTGGCAAGAAGACAGCCGAACGCGTTGTTTTGGAATTACGGGAAAAAGTCGCTCATTTGGCAGACTCGGGAAATTCGCAAGTCAGTGCTTTGGCCGGCAGCGATGAGATTGATGCTTTAATGGCGCTGGGCTATTCGCTGCAGCAAGCCAGGGAAGCATTAAGGAAAGTAGATCCGAAAACTAAAGACAGCGGCCAGCGCATAAAAGAAGCGCTTAAAAATTTAGGAAAATAAAGGATGAAATCATTTGAATTAACCAAAAAAGAGCAATTAAATGATTTTGTTGCCAAGCAAAAGCATAGCCAGTTTTTGCAATCCTGGGAATGGGGGGAGTTTCAAGAAGATGCTGGGAAGAAAGTAATTAGATTAGGTTTTACAAAAGATGAAAAATTATTTTTTGCAATTACGTTTATTAAAAATAACTTACCGGGCGGATTAAGTTATTTTTACGCCCCACGGATTGGAATTAAGAATTTAAATGATGAGCAATTAAAATTTGTTTTTGATGAAATAAAGAATGTAGCCAAACAAGAAAAAGCAGTATTTTTTCGCTTTGAACCCATAAGTGGGTTACAAGTTACGAGTTACAAGTTACGAGTTATACGAACCATTGACGTTCAGCCAAGTAAAACTTTAATTTTAGATTTAACACAATCAGAGGATGAATTATTAAAGCAGATGCATCAGAAAACCAGATATAACATTAGGCTGGCCGCTAAAAAAGACTTAGAAATTAGGGTGGTAGAGAATATTGATAAATATTTTGATGAGTTTTGGCAATTAATGGCGCAAACGGAAAAGAGAGACGGCTTTCGTTTGCATGGTAAAAATTATTATCAGAAGATGCTAAAATTTGATAGCAGGTTTATAAAATTAATTGTAGCTTTTTATAAGGATAAGATGTTGTGCGCGAATATAGTTTCTTTTTTTGGTGATATGGCAATATATATTCATGGAGCCTCGGCAAATGAAAATCGTAATCTAATGGCGCCATATTTTTTGCAATGGAATACTATTAAATTAGCAAAAGAATATGGCTTAAAATATTATGATTTTAACGGTATTGATGAACAAAAATGGCCGGGCGTAACCAGGTTTAAAAAAGGATTTGGCGGCAGCGAGATAAGTTATCCCGGGTCCTTTGATATGGTATTTGATAATAATAAATACCTAATTTATAAAATGTTAAGAAAAATACGGAGATGGATAAACTATTGTATTTAATCAAAAAATTAATACCGCGGAAATTATTTAAATTGCTGCAGCCGGTATATCATTTTCTGCTAAGCTACGCGGCCGCTTTGGTGTATCGTTTTCCCAGTAATAGTTTAATAGTAGTGGGGGTAACCGGTACGACCGGCAAAACCACAAGTGTGTATTTAATCGCGAAAATGTTAGAAGAAAGTGGGTTAAAAACTGGTTTTACTTCTACTGCCATGTTTAATGACGGCAGGCGCGAATGGTTGAATGAAAAAAAAATGACCATGATCGGCCGTTTGTTTACCCAGCGGATTCTTCGCAAGATGGTCAAAAATAAGTGCCAGGTAGCGATTGTTGAGACAACATCGGAAGGAATTGTGCAATTTCGCCATCGCTTTATTAATTATGATATATTAGTGTTTACCGGGCTTTATGAGGAACATATTGAGTCGCATGGCAGCTTTGATAATTATAAAGAAGCTAAAGGTAGATTGTTTGCCCATTTAAAAAAATGTAATCATAAGTATCGGAACGATAATTACCAAATTGTAAATACCGGAGAATCAGGATTAAAAAAGATTGACCATCTGCGAGTGAAAAAAATCATAATAGCAAATGGGGACGATGAGCATAAAGATTATTTTTTGTCGTTTTGGGCAGAGGAGAAATATGTTTATTCACAGTCCGGCAACCAACATGATGATTCCTCCACGCATAATGTTGCCTATGGTAATCTTAAAATTACCGGAGAGGGGACGGAATTTATTTTTCAAAATACCAAAGTAGCCTTGCAATTGATTGGAGCATTTAGCGCCGGGAATGCTATGAACGGGGTTTGTGTTGGCCTGGCTCTTGGTCTCGGGGAGGGTAAAATAAAAAAGGGTCTTGAAAAAATAAGCGGTGTCGCCGGTCGCTTGGAAAAGATTGACGAAGGGCAGAGTTTTACCGTGATTATTGACTATGCCTTTGAGCCAAATGCTTTGTCCAAATTATATAACACAGTTGATCTTATTCCTCATAAAAAAATTATTCATGTCCTGGGTTCAACCGGCGGAGGCAGGGATATTGCCCGGCGCCCTAAATTGGGCAAAATTGCCGGCGAAAAAGCCGACTTGGTGATAATAACAAATGAAGATCCTTATGATGATGATCCGGAAATAATTATTGACCAGGTGTCTTTGGGCGCTGAGAAAGCCGGTAAGACAGTGAATAAGAATTTATTTAAAATTATTGACAGGCGCCAGGCTATAAAAAAGGCCTTGTCTTTAGCCAGCGACCAGGATATTGTATTAATTACCGGCAAGGGCAGTGAGCAGGCGATATGTGTTGCTAACGGCCAGAAGATCACCTGGGATGACCGGGCAGTAGCCAGAAGTTTGCTGCAAAATAAATACAGACAAATGGATTAAAAATTAGTAAATATATTTTATTTAATATTAGTCAAAGAAAAACTCTTGACATTTTTAAGCGAAACTGTTAAATTAAATAATATTAATAAAATATTTTTTTAATGTAAATAAAATATAAGAAACGGAAAAATTCGTGTAATAAAATAAGCGAATAAAAGCCGTTTTTTTGTTTTACTTATATTAAATCAAATAAAATAAATAGAAAATCTCCTTGCGCTTTATTAATTAAAGTAAATGGTCAGTGGATTTTTACTTGCTTAATTAAATAAAAATAGATTATAACTCAGGCCATAAAGGCATTGAGCTTTTTTTGCATCGTTAAAAAGATTTTAAAAAATTATATAATATATTTATGGCGAATAAACAAGCAATCATTAAAGAGCGAAAATTTTTTAATAAACAAAAAGAGGCCATGCTGATGCCTGACTTGATTGAGATTCAAAAAAATTCTTTTCAGTGGTTTCTTAAAGACGGTCTTAAGGATCTGTTTGACGAGATCTCGCCAATCACTGATTTTATCGGCCGCGACCTTGAGCTTATTTTTGACGAATATTATCTTGATGAGCCGAAATTTAACGAGTTGGAAAGCCGGGAAAAGAATGTTACCTATGAGGCTCCGCTCAGAGTAAAGGTGAGTCTGGTTAATAAACGCAGCAAAGAAAGCGTTTCACAAGAAGTATTTTTAGGTGATTTTCCGCTAATGACCAGAAACGGCACTTTTATTGTTAATGGTATTGAGCGGGTTGTGGTATCGCAGTTAATCCGCAGCTCGGGGGTAATTTTTACTTCCGAGTTTATTAAAGGCAAAAAATATTATGGAGCGAAAATTATTCCTAATCGCGGCGCCTGGCTGGAAATTGAAACCGATATAAACAAGGTAATGTGGGTAAGAATTGATCGTAAGCGAAAAGTGGCGATTACTTCGCTGTTGCGCGCTTTTGGCATGAGCAGCGATGAGGAGATAAAAGAGCATTTTAAAGGCATTGAAGATCTGGTTGAAGGCGAACCGGGCTATATTGACGCTACTATTGCTAAGGATTTGGCAAAAAACGAAGCAGAAGGCCTTAAAGAAGTATATAAAAGGATTCGCCCGGGCGATTTGGCCACCACTGACAACGCCAGACAATTGATTCATTCTATGTTTTTCCGTTTTGATCGTTATGATTTTGATCGCGTGGGCCGCTA
>DAOVXE010000148.1 GCA_030636285.1 Candidatus Falkowiibacteriota bacterium
AGGCTTGTGATAATGTTTACTTGTCCGTCAATTTCATCGTTAAAATAGTCTTTAGAGCCGACCATGGCCAGAATTTGTCCGGTTTTTGGATCCAAAGAAACAAGGCCGGCGTTAGTCGCTTGATAAATCTTTTCGTTATCTTCGGCATGCTCGTTAATTATTTCCTCGGCAATTTCCTGTTTGTAGAGATCCAGGGTGGTAATAACCTTAAGACCGCCCTGCTCCACCATTTTTTCGCCGTATTTATCAGAGAGTATTTCCCGCACATACATAACAAAATGAGGCGCTGTGATGTTTGAAGCCGGGGGCTGAAAATCAAGAATATATTGCTTGGCTTCGTCAGCCTGGTCAACGGAAATGAATTTTTGATCAGTCATCAGGTCAAGAATATATTGCTGGCGGCCGATCAATAGATCGCGGTTTGGCCCATAAGGCGAATATTTGCTCGGCGCCTGGGGTAGGGCGGCCAGGATAGCCGCTTCGGCCAGATTAATATCGCGGATGCTTTTGCCAAAATAGAGCTGGCTGGCGGCTTCTACGCCATAAGCGGTTGATCCGTAGGGAATTTCATTAAAGTACATGCCTAATATTTCGTCTTTGGAGTAGGTTTTTTCAATCCTATAGGCCAGTATCCATTCTTTAAGCTTGCGGGTGATAGTGCGTTCGGACGAAAGAATCGCGTTTTTAACAAATTGCTGGGTCAGAGTAGAGCCGCCTGCTATTGGCTTGCCTCTGAGTTTATTCCAAACTATACTACGGAAGATACCCCAAAGACTTATGCCTCCATGTTCGTAGAATTTTTTATCCTCAATGGCGATTGTTGACCATTTAACAAAATCCGGAATTTCAATTAAAGGCACTTGGGTCCGTTTTTCTTCGCCGTACAGTTCAAATAGGACGGTTTCTCCGGTCCGGTCATAGATGCGCGTGCTTTGCGGAACAATTCGTTCGGTTAGCTTGGAAATATCAGTTACTCCGCGGGAAATATAGGCGAAGAACGATAACATGGCCAAAGAGCCGGCCATAAATAAAATTATTAAGCCGTAGAAGATCCGTTGCTTTATTTTTGGCCCAAAGACAACCAAACCGTTTTTGGCGCTTAAGGCGTTTTTTCGGCTTGCTTTTTTCTTTAAAGTAAATTGAGTTTTTTGGTCGCGGTTGATGTAGTATTTTTTTTTGCCTTTTCGCCAGGATTGATATTTTTTATTGTTACTCATTTTTTTAAACCATTTAATTACCCACGAATCAACGAATTTTTTTACAAATTTACGAATACTAGCTAAATTATTTTACCTTGTATTTGTATATTTGTATTTGATTTGTTGATTTGTGGGGATAATTATTCACGGTAGTATTTAGCGGCGGTTTCAGGCGGTATTGAGTTGATCACCAGGCCGGAGCCCAGCTCAACCCCTGCCCAGATTGAATCGCGGGGCTGGATTTTTATATAAAAATGCTGGTCGCGCCGCGATACAACCTGATGGAGAAAACAGTTAAAGGACAGATCCAGCTCCTGGAGCTTTAAGAGGATTATTTTATAAGCGTGAGCCAGGGCCCTGAACTCCCGGTTATTTAGCTGGGTAATATTATCCAGGTGCCGCTTAGTAAAGAGCCAGGCTTCATAATGGTACTCACTGGCGTATGGCGCGAAAACGGCCACATATTTATCTTCGTAGATTTTTCGCTCGCCAGCCATTTCTTTTTTGATCGTGTCGCAATAGGCGCAAGAGCGGTGTTTAACCTGATAGGACTGAGCGGCCATCAGTTCTTCATATACGTCCGGCGGCAGGATATGGGTGGCAAAAACCTGGGAATGGGCATGGACGATCGTGGCTCCGGATTTGGAGCCCTGATTTTTAAGGCAGAGCACATAATCAATTTTTTCGTTTTGGCTCAGGGCCTTGGTGCGGCGGGCATACATGCGCAGCACCAGCTCTATTTGCCGATCGCTAAGGCTGGCCAGTTCAGGGGAATGGTGCGGGGTTTCCACAATTACTTCCTGCACGCCATAAGCCTTGTCGTTATTTAGTGTTACGGCCGGGAAAACATTATCAATTGAAATTACCTGCCAGCTGCCATTTTTGTTATTAATTCTTTCTTTAATATAGCCTTTGTGTTTTTTGGCGTAAGCTGACAGTTTTTCCGGGCACAGCACGCACGGAGAGGTGCGTTCAATAACGGTTTGCTCTTTAATATCCCGGGGGCGTTTAGCCCGGCCAGGGGTGATGATTACGTATTTATTTAATAAATAAGCTTTGCGAATTTCTGATTTGCGTATTGATGCCATAGGGGTTAGTTGAAAGTTAAAAAGTTTATAAAGTTTAAATATATTATAATTTATTACTTCTACGAATCAACAAATTTTTTCACGAATATATAAATACTAAAATAAATTGTTTAGCTGGTATTTGTAAATTTGTATTTGATTCGTTGATTTGTGGGAAAAGAATATGAATGATTGGCAATAGTTATTTAGACAGCTTAAATACTAAATATAAATTTAAGTGTCTAAGTTCTGTAAGTAATTATAACAAAAGTTAGGTTTTTTATAAAGCAGGTAGCAGTAGTTTGTTAATTTGGAAAAGTTAATTTGACTGCTTTACAAAAATAATAAAAAATGTTATTATAATCCTGCTGGAAAGATACAAGTTAGGCCCAAAGGGCACTAACAGTAGTCGGGAATATTCAAATTCCTTGACTGAAAATTATGTAATAAATTTTAAAAATGCCTACATTAGCCATAAACAAGCGAGCCAGATATGATTATGAAATTCTTGATACTTTTGAAGCCGGCCTGGTTCTTTATGGTTATGAGGTTAAATCAATAAAAACCGGGCAGATATCGCTTAAGGGCGCTTTTGTTACTATTAAGCAGGGTGAGTTATTTTTAACCAATTCTCATGTGCCTTTATATAAAAAAGCCAGCACTATTACGGACTATGATCCGGATCGGCCGCGCAAGTTACTAGTAAAGTCCGCTGAAATTAAACGTTTGCTTGGCAAAAAACAAGAGCAAGGTTTGACATTTGTACCCTTAAAACTTTATACTAAACGTAGTTTGATTAAGCTGAAATTCGCTCTGGCCCGCGGCAAGAAAAAGCACGATAAGAGGGAAGCAATTAAGAAGCGGGATATTGATAAAAGAATACGATCATTAACAAAATTAAATAGATAA
>DAOVXE010000029.1 GCA_030636285.1 Candidatus Falkowiibacteriota bacterium
TTGTGGAGTAATCTCTTGGGCGCTAAAACCTTGCCTCTGTGGTGATAAAATTAACCTTGGTACTTTTGGGGGAAATTGCTATCGAGGCTATAATCTTTTATGCATTTGTGAATTATAAAATCCATTCAGCTACTTTTTAAACTAGCCGCGAAAGATCGCCATGATTATTTCGCGGTCTTTTTATATCTTCAAAAGATATTGCATAAAATATATAAGAGTATTTTTTTATTTAATTTAAAAAAATGGTATAATATAGTTATGCATAAATATAAACCCGTGGTTTTGGTCGTGTTGGACGGCTTTGGAGAATGGGACACCAAACTGGGCAACCCGATAACCTGCGCTCATCTGCCAACGATTGATAAATTTAACCAATGGTACCCCAAACTGCTCCTGGAAGCTTCCGGCCTGTCAGTCGGTTTGCCCTGGGGTGTTTTTGGCAATTCCGAAGTCGGGCACCAGACCATGGGTTCAGGACAGATAATCTATCACCATCTCCCTGCTATTACGGCGGCTATACAAAGCCGGCGTTTTTTTGAAAATGAAACGCTTCTGGAAGCAACTAAATGGGTCAAGCAGCATAAATCCAGATTGCATTTGATCGGTTTGGTTTCAACAGGCGGGGTGCATTCTCATATTGACCATATATACGCCCTGCTTAAGCTGGCCAAAGAACAGGAGATCAATGAAGTTTTTATCCATGTTTTGACTGACGGGCGGGACACGCCGCCCAGAGATGGGATTCATTTTATTGAACAGCTGGAAGTAAATATTAAAAGGATCGGCTGCGGTAAAATAGCTTCTGTTGTTGGGCGTTATTTTACCATGGACAGGAACAGAAATTGGGATCGGGTTGAAAAGGGCTTGGCAGCCTGCATTAATGGCACAGGAATTCAGGACACTGATTCTCAGGTAGCGATCCAAAAACAATATGATGAAAAAAAGACTGATGAATATTTGGAGCCGATCGTTGTTATTAATACAGAAAAAGAGCCGGTTGGGCAAATAAGGGACAATGACGCGATCATTAATTTTAATTTTCGATCAGACAGGGCCCGCCAAATGTCTTATGCCTTAACAAATAATAATTTTGATAAATTTGCGTATTTAAATATTCCCAATAATTTAAAATATGTCGGCTTTACCAAATACGCAAACGATATTGAGATGCCGGCGGTTTTTTTGCCGCAAAAAATAACTACCCGGCTGGGCCAGATTTTATCCGATCGGAATAAAACCCAGTTGCGCATAGCGGAAACGGAAAAATTCGCTCATGTCACTTATTTTTTTAACGGCGGCTTGCCCGATCCTTTCGCCGGTGAAGATCGTATTTTTGTGCCCTCTAAAAATGCCCGCTCCTACGCGGAAATACCGGAAATGAGCGCTTACGAGGTTAATGCCAAGCTGCTTAAGGCAGTAGAATCTGATAAATACGATTTTGTTCTGGTTAATTACGCTAATCCGGATATGGTTGGCCATACCGGCGATTTTAAGGCCGGCATTAAGGCCTTGGAGGTGGTTGACGAGTGTTTGGGCAAACTCACGGATTTGGTTTTGAGCAAAAACGGCTGCTTGTTGGTTACAGCCGACCACGGAAATATTGAAGAAATGATAAATTTGCAAACCGGACAAATTGACACCCAGCATTCCACTAATCCGGTGCCTTTTTGGCTTGTGTCAGGGAAAAGCAAATTAAAAGAGCCCCATGAAGGGGCAATTAATGAAATTAAGGGAATGATTGCTGATGTGGCGGCAACGGTTTTGGATTTGTTTAATATAAAAAAGCCGCAAGGCATGATCGGTGAAAGCCTTATGGACCGGTTTAATCCAAAAGATAAATAAGTTATTCTTCAATAAAGATGGCTTCCATCGGGCATTCATCAGCGGCTTGAATCGCGCAATCGCTTTTTTCAGTGCTGATAACCTCGGCTTTGCCCTGGGTATTAAGGCGGAAAGTGTTGGCGCAGATCTCGGAGCAGCGTCCGCAGCCAATGCATTTATTTTGATCAACGGTTATTTTCATATCATGCAGTGAGTCTATAAATATTTATTATTAATCCTATTATATCATTGTTATAGGTTAGATACAACAACTTACAGTTAATAGTGTAGAAAATTAAAAATAAATTATTGGATATAAAATGAGTTATTGGTTGCGGATTATTATGTATGATCAAAAACTAATAGCTTATTTTTTATTGGAAAATTTTTTTAAAGCAAAACTTTATCAAAATTTTATACTTTCTTTATGATTTCTTTATATCTTTTTCGTGTTTTGTTCTGGCGGTGAATAGGGGAAAATTTGTGGTTAATCTTAGTTTGATTTTTATTACAAAAATTAGTATAATTATTGATAGAAAGTTTATTTTGTATGTCTAAAATTAATAAAAATCGAAAAATATTAGTAAAGCCAATTGCAATTGATTTATTCAGTGGGTGCGGTGGATTGACCGAGGGTTTAAAACAGGCAGGATTTAACGTGATTGGGGCGATCGAGTGCGCTCCGGTATTTGTCGAAACTTACCAATTGAATCATCCGGAGGTTAAAGTTTGGGTTGAGGATATTAAAAAGTTGGATCCAAAAAAAATTAGGTTAGAACTAAATTTAAAAAAAGGGGATCTTGGTTTGCTGGCCGGATGTCCGCCTTGTCAGGGATTTTCAACCGTTGGAACCAAGAATGTAAAAGACAAAAGAAACGACTTGGTTTTCGAGTGGTTACGTTTTGTTAAAGAATTTAAACCAAAAACGGTAATGATGGAGAACGTAAAAGGGTTGTACGATGATAAAAGAATGGCCGTAATAGTAAAAGAATTGAATGTTTTGGGGTATAAAATTGGAAAAACGCCAAAAGTGTTGAATGTAGCGGACTACGGCGTGCCGCAGAGGCGCAAACGCATGATTTTGTTGGGCGGCAAGAATAAAGCAATAAAGCTGGCCGAGTATAATGGAGGGGGAAAAACAGTGCGTCAAACCATCGGCAATTTACCGCAACCCGGTGAAAGTAAAGATGAATTACACGATTATCCCGAGAAGAGAACGGAAAAAGTGATGAGGTGGATTAAAAAAGTACCTAAAGACGGCGGCAGTTACCGCAATTTAAAATACGCCCGGCAATTACCGTGTCATAAACGACTTGGCGGCGGGTTTAAAGATATTTATGGTCGCATGAAGTGGGACGAAGTTTCCCCGACTATTACTGGCGGCTGCACAAATCCGTCAAAAGGAAGATTTTTACATCCCGAGCAGAATCGGGCAATAACAATGAGGGAGGCCGCATTACTACAAACTTTCCCGGTAAATTATAGATTTTCATTAACGGGCGGGAAAGGTGTGGTGTCACTGATGATTGGTAACGCTTTGCCACCACAGTTTATAAAAGTGCATGCGAGAGAAATAATCAATATATTTAATTAAAAATATGTCCAAAGCAAAAGAGTTATTAATGACTTTTGATCCATTGGTAATAGATGACTTAGGCGCAAAGCTCTATTCAACTTTACCGCCAATAATTTCTGAATTAATTGCAAACGGTTATGATGCTTGCGCGAAAAATGTATGGATAGAGCTATCAGGCACTGGCCAAAATAAAGCAATTACTATTATAGATGATGGAATAGGCATGAGTTTCAAAGAAATTGATAAAAAATATTTACGTATAGGTCGCAAAAGAAGGGAAAACGAGAAATCGAAGGAATCGAAATGCAAAAGATTACCAATAGGAAAAAAGGGGTTAGGTAAACTTGCTTTTTTTGGTATAGCAAAAAAAGCTATTATTGAAACTGATAACGGAAAAGAAAAAACTATATTTGAAATGGACTGGAAAAAAATACAGAGTTCTTCAGCTGAGAAAGTGTATAAACCATTTTTTTCTGTCGAAAAAACATCAAAAAATAGCGGAACAAAAATAACCCTAACCAACATAGATAGAAAATCTAATTTTGACATAGAATCTCTAAAGAAGAGTATTTCAAATTATTTTATTTTTGATAATGATTTTAAAGTCCACATAAAAGATGATGGAGATAAGAAATTTCAAGAAATTGATAATGAGATTAGATATCAACAAAACGATAGAGGTGAAGATTTTTCGTGGTTATTCCCAGAGGTAGCAGATAAGTTAGAACTTGAAGAAAAATTTTCTTTTTCAGATCAAATAAAAGGAAAAATCATTACTTTCAATTTACCGGTAAAAAACAATTTAAGAGGCGTAACTCTTTTTTCCAGAAAAAAACTTGTTAGTATTCCGGAATCATTTCCTATTCAAGGTTCCAGTCACTTTTTTCAATATTTAACTGGTTGGCTGGAAATTGATTTTATTGATGAGCTAAAACCAGATGTTATTGCTACAAATAGAAGTAGTTTAAATTGGAATGATGAAAATCTTGAGCGACTAAAAGAATTTTTGAATATAATTGTTAATCATATCCATGGAGAATGGAAAATTCTTATAAAAAAAAGAAAAGAGGAAAAAATCAAAAAAAACTACGGCGTAGATATACCCCTATGGAGAGAAACAAATAAGAATAACCCTATTATTATTAAGAATATAGATAAACTTACAAAAATTTTTAATGACCCAGAAAAAATTGGAGAAGATGAAGCAGTAGATGTTTTGGGAATTATATATGATCTTGCTCCGAAAAATGCAGATTTTGTTTTATGGTCTGGCTTACATAAAAAAATAACGGAGAATGAAACTATAAAAGAAAAATTTTTTAGTGAAAAATATTTAGAAGCAGCAAGAGAGGCAGTTCAGATTTACAATGAAGCTGTACAAGTAATATCTAAATCAAATAATGATGGGTGTTCTCTAATGGATATGTGTTTTAAAAAAGATGGAAGTGCATTAATTCATTTGACTGATAAAACAAGTGAAAGCGAGCAAAATATAGATTTGGGTCATCAGTTTCTTTCAAAAGGTGTTATTACCGGATTTCGTAATCCAGCCCTAGGTCACACAAGCTTAACAAAAGCAAAAAAGATAAAACATTTTACAGATAGAAATTGTCTAGACATATTAAGCACTATTTCATATCTATTTGACAGACTAGAGAAACGCAAAAGGTCATAATGAATAAATAAATTTTTAAAAAATACCAATTCCGGAATAATGTATAACAATTTGAATGTTGAAACCACGAGTTATGTGACGGCTGTGTTTTTTAGAGGGTATTAATAAAATTATTTTTTATTTATAATGAAAAAAGATTTAAAAAATATAGCATATATAGATAATACTAATTTATACAAAGGCAGTGAAGCCGAGGGTTTTAAGGTTGATTATATTAAGTTTAGACAATATCTTAAAAATAAACATGGAGTTAAAATGGCATATATGTTCATTGACTTTGTTTTGGGAAATGAAGAAATGTATAAACGGTTTCAGGAATGGGGCTATACTTTGATTTTTAAGCCGACCATTCCGAGCGGTAATGGTATAAAAGGAAATTGCGACGCGGAATTAGTTTTGCAAGCAACTTCTGATTTTTATGAAAATAAATTTGATAACGCTATATTGGTTAGTTCGGATGGTGATTTTGCTTGTCTGGTAAAATTTTTGATTAAAAAAAATAAATTTGGTTTTTTATTAAGTCCGAGAGAAAGCAAAAAATGCTCTTCTTTATTAAAAAAGATTGGGACGAAAATTGTTTTTTTGCCGCAAATTAAAGAAAAAATTAGTTATAAAAATGAAAATCCCCCATTAAAACCGTAGTTTTAACAGGGGTATTTTCTTGGTGATTTATATATATTATAATACATGTAAAATAAAAGTCAATATGTAGTTAAGTTTAATTTTAGGCAAATATAAATTATTTATTTTTACAAATTTATGGAACAGCAAAATAACATTTCAAATAATACAGATGACACCGGCAAAATGAATCAAAATACAAGAATATTTTTGTTTTTTTTGCTGGCAATTATTTTAGTCGGCTTAATTATTGTATTCGGAGTTTGTTTTTGGCAAAAATATTTTAGTAAGCGCGTTGGTGATCCCATTGTCAATGTCGCAGAAAAAGAATACGCGCAAAAGCAAATAAAGCAAATTGCAGACCCTGTTTTAAAAAATAAAAACATAAAACCAGAACAGAAACTTTTTGAGAGATTTCCAAATGGAAGCAATAAAGGCGATACGGCTATTGATAATAATATTGTTTGGGTGGCTAACGGAAACTGGTTTTTGGATGGAGAAGAAATCTCCTGTGATTACGATCCGTTTACGCCGTCCGCAACCACGAGCGAAATCAATACTTCCGACTGGATTAATAATGTAGGCGAGAACGATGATTTTTATTTTAAGACGCCTAGCCACTGGTTTAAAGATGATTTGGAGAAAAGTTATTATAGTCAAAGCCGACCAGGTATTAAACTACAGAGCAGTACGCATTTATACAGACCCTCGTATATGGCGTCGACAGGAGGAATTGATATTGAAATAGAAATTTTGGATAATTCTGAAAATAAATCTCTTAATAAAATTTTTAACAGCGAATTTGGCAACGGCTATCCTGTTAGGGAATTTTATATTAACAGTGTCGCTGCTTTGCAGATTTATTATATGAGAAATAAAAAATACGAAGATGTGATTGATAGCGATTTGTTAAATTCTTATAACAATTATGAAAAGTCAAAATTAAAAAATATAACAGAGGACATACTGATTGCGTACATTGCGCAAGAAAAATTTTTATTAAAAATAAGCGCAAGAATTTTTTACGTTAACGGCAATATGAGGCATGAATTTTTAAATTTGGCCGATAAAGTAATTAATACAATTAAACTTGGAGGTTCGGGAATAGACGATACTCCTCCCACAGGAAGCATATCAATTAATGATGGCTATGATATGACAACATATAGATATGTCACTCTTGATTTGTCAGCAAGTGACGAGGATGGAAAAATGGAATCAATGACATTTTCAACCGGTGGTGAATGGGGCGCTTGGCAACCGTATTCAAAAAAAGTATATAATTTTGAATTGCGCGGATGGTCTCAAGAGTCTATATTTGATGACATGGTGTGTGTCATGTTTGCGGATGATAGTAATAATTTATCAAAGACTTATTGCGATAGTATTGTATATAAAAAAGACGATTCATTAGTATTTACAGAAATCAAATCACAAGAAAAAATAGATGACATGCAGCAGGCGCTCGTTGCCAAGTTGTTGGATTATAATTTATCATTAAATGAATTGTCGGACAATGACCAGAAAGCGCTGATGAATGCGTATATTTATGGATGTTACCCAGCAGAAGTTATTGCTAAATCAATAATACATGGCGGACACACTGTTCATCCGACTATCCACTGGTTAACATGGAAGACAACTGATGAATACGCGGAGTATATGGATAAATAATGATGTTTGGCGATTTCATACCACTGAAGACGGCATGCTTGACGGTGAAATATATGGCATGCATCAAGACAAAAATAGCATTTGGTTTGCAAATAGCAATACGGGGATTTGGAAATTGGATTTAGATTATTTATAAAGAAAAATTTAATTGTAGAGAATTCCCCTAAGCTTGCTTAGGTTGGAATATAAATCGAGATTGAGAACAAAGCAATAAAAACAGTTATTAATGCTAATAAAATTGTGGAGACAGGTAATAAAAATAAATATAGTGGAGTTGTTATTTTTTGACTTACTAATTAAATATGTATCAGAAGGATCTCATGAGAAAAAAATTGAATTGTTTTAAGTAATTATGCCCCAAATAATTTAGCTTTTATTAATGTGTTAAAAGTCTAATTTGAATATGACAATTGAAAAATAAAAAGTTATCCACTTTTTTGGTTTTTCCACAGCAAAAACAGGGCTTGAAAAATTTATCAGCAGTGCTATTATAAATATGTGAGTAGCCGATGTCTAAAATTAGACAAAGCAATCCTCATTGACAAAACTATATGTTGTGGTATAATGGTATTATAGAGTACAAGATATAGTAGCGAGAGGAATTTATCAAAACACCTATTTCGCCCCTTATATAAA
>DAOVXE010000159.1 GCA_030636285.1 Candidatus Falkowiibacteriota bacterium
CACCCAATAAATCCGGATAACGCTTGGGGCCCTCGTATTACCGCTGCTGCTGGCACGAGGTTAGCAGCCCCTTATTCAAATATTACCGTCAGAAATTCGTCCTATTTAAAAGCAGTTTACACCCCGAAGGGCTTCTTCCTGCACGCGGCGTCGCTCCCTCACGCTTTCGCGCATTGGGGAAGATTCTTGACTGCAGCCTCCCGTAGGAGTCTGGGCAGTGTCTCAGTCCCAGTGAGACGGGTCATGCTCTCACACCCGCTACCCGTCATAGCCTTGGTGGGCTTTTACCCTCACCAACAAGCTGATAGGCCATAGGCTCCTCTTGAGGCGCATAGCCCCGCCGAAGCGGGGTAAACTTTAAGCGGGAATGACTTGCGTCCCCCCGCTATTATCGAGTATTACTCCGGATTTCTCCGGGTTATGCTCGTCCTCAAGGTAGATTACCAATGTGTTACTCTCCCGTTTGCCAAGCGCTCCGCTCTAACAATTAACATTTAACTTTTAACAATTAACTATTTAATTAATTTGTTAATAGTTAATTGTTGCCGGTTAATTGTTAAAGCGGAGCGCTTTCGACTTGCATGCCTTAGACACGCCGCCAGCGTTCATCCTGAGCCAGGATCAAACTCTCGAAAAGTTTTTGACTTGGTTTACTTGCCAAGCTAATTATTTTTGTGTACTACGAAAAATAATTAGAAAGAAATATTTGAGGAAATTGAGTTTCCTTGAATGTTATGGTTGCAAATTGACGCTTATAAGCGCCAAAAATAAATTTAATTGTTAAAGTGCAAACAAACGAAAAAACAGACCTTACAAAGTCTGCTATCTTTGTAAGCAATATTTTTTAGATTGTTTTATATTGTAAACATTTATTTTTGCCTTATTTTTAGGCGTAATTGTATAATAGGTGATTTTTTAGTATATGTCAAGGAATTTTAGAGTAAATTAGATATTAAATAAATAATTAAAATATTTAGCTAATATTAAATATAAATTTAAACCAATTTAAAAATATAATTTTGTTGATTTAATTTTTTATTAAGTTTTTAACTTATTTTAAACAAGTTTTACACATAAATATTATTTTTTAGCGATTTTCCAAAGGAAATTAAAACATGGCTCATTTTTTATTTTTGCGAATAAATAGTTAAAAATGGTATAATAAAAATAAGATTGGGCATTGACAAGTAAAAAGGAGCAGAATATAATATAAATAGGTAATTCATTATTGGGACATAATTGTCCCTTAATTGAAATAACTATGAATAAAAAATTAGGCGTAATTGCGGTTCAGAATTATATATATAATAAGGAAAAATCAATATTTACACCCCTGGATTTAGAAAGGGAGTTTGGGGTTAGTTATGATACTGCCAGAAAATTTATTTTTAGGAATCGCAATAAAAATAACTATGTTAAGCTTAAGCGAGGTTTGTATTATGATAAAAATATTCCGCCATCAGAGTTTGAGATCGCTAACCGTTTATATTATCCCTCTTATGTGTCCTTTGAATACGCGCTGTCATTCTACGGCATAATTCCGGAAATGGTTTACACTATTACTTCAGCGACATCAAAATCTTCCAGGGAATTTATTATAGCTAATATAAGCTACCATTATTCACACATAAAAAAAGAAGCTTTTAGTGGTTACTCCGGCCGTGATATTAATGGAAAATTTATATTTTTAGCTGAAGCGGAAAAAGCGCTTGCGGATTATTTGTATTTTGTAGATTTGGGTAAAAGGGGCGAAAACGATCGAATTGATGTGAGTCGGCTTGATTTTAAACGACTAATAAAATATGGCCGTTTATACAAGAGAAAGACGCTTGATTCCTTAATTAAAAAAACTTATGATCAGTCAAGAAAACATAAAGAAATTATCTACTAGGCTGCAAGCTAATCCGGGCACGATCGCCAGGGAATACGTCCAGCATAATTTTTTATCAGAGCTGTACCGCCAGTCTGGTTCGGACAGAGTGCTTTTTAAGGGCGGAACCGCGCTGCGTATCATATTTGCCAGTCCTAGATTTTCTGAGGATCTGGATTTTACGGCGCAAAAAAATATTAGTTACAAAGAAATCGAAAATTTATTAGAGCAAATTTATTATACGCTTGATAGTTGGGGGTTTAGAGCGGAAATTAAAGAGGCAAAAAAAACAACTGGCGGATATTTAGCAAAAACTATTTTTTCTTTTTATGATTATGAAATAAATTTAAAAATTGAAATATCGTTCAGAACAAGTCGCAGTAAGGCTCTTAATGAGATTAGTCAAATAAAAAATTATTTTATACCCGTTTATGACATAATTCATGAGCCAAGCGAGCAGATAGTTGCCGGTAAAATAGCGGCTTTAATGGCGAGAAGTAAACCGCGTGATTGGTATGACTTGTATTTTTTGCTTAAGAACGGATATTTGGGCAGTAAAGAAAAAAAGCAGTTGCTAAAAATTTTAAAGAAATTCAAGCGCTATCAAGGCAATATCAGCAAAGAGTTAAAAATGTTTTTGCCGGTTAATCATCAGCTAGTTTTAAAAGATTTTAAAAATTTATTAATTAATGAGATAGAAAAATATATTTAGTACTTTTACGAAATTTCATGGCATTACATAAAATGAAAAATCCATTGCTTGATTTAAGCAAAGATAATAATAACGATAAAACGCAGCCTGGCAAGGGTGGGTTTATTAACGATCACAAGAAAGAATTTGTCCAGCGTATAAAGAGGCTGGAACGGGACAAAGCCGGCTTGAAAAAAGAGAATGGAGCTATAGACACAGAAATAAAAGAATCAAAAAAAGAGGTGTTAATTGACCTTAAGGATAATAACCGCGAACAAAGCACGGAAAGAAAATTATCCAGTGCCCGGGACGAAAAAATTTCTAAAATAAAAAAACAGATGGACAATCTTGAAGTAGCCATAGAGAAAGAGGCTCCGAAACCACAGCCAACCAAGTGTCTGGAGTTTCCAAAAGGGTTTTTGTGGGGTACGGCCAGCAGCGCGTACCAG
>DAOVXE010000040.1 GCA_030636285.1 Candidatus Falkowiibacteriota bacterium
CATCATAAACATAAGGCGAGTAGTCATGAGCACCTGGAGTTCTTTCCAACACCTTCAAACATAATAAAAACACTGGCAGAAAAGCCAGTATTTTTATTATGCTCGGAGGCAGGGAATCGAACCCCGATTAGCTGGACCAAAACCAGCTGTCCTACCGTTAGACGACCTCCGAATAATCAAAAAACCACCTTAATGTGGCTATTCACGATAATACAATATTTTATACAATCAGTCAATAAAATTAATATTCTGGTTGATTTATTAATAAAATTGGCGTAAAATCATAATAGTTCTTCTCTCAAGTAAATTTCCAACTTCACCCCAATCTTCGAGTTACAAAAAAATAGTGTCATCTATAGTATCCTCTATAGATGACACTAACATACTATAATAAAAACATGATTAAACACATCATTAAATTAACAAAAAGATCCAGTTATAGTTATTCAGTTACTATTCCCAAAAAAATTATTGAAAAATACGGCTGGAAAAGCAAGCAGAAACTCACCATTGAAGATAAAGGAAGAGGAAAGCTGGAGATAAAAGATTGGCGGAAGAAAAAATAGTCTAAGAACAAACTAAAAAGTCCTCGTTTTTGAGGGCTTTTTGTTACCGCGCCCGCAACCCGCCAGCAACTGCGTAGCTGTGGGCGGGTAGCGAGGCGGGCGAGTATGTTAAGTGCTGTGTGTTATGTGCGCTAGACCCGTGAATACTTCCGAACCGCCAATTGGCTGGCGATGATGTTAATAAGGGCGACACCAACAAACTGCAAACCGAATATAATATGAGCCTGGCCGTAAAAATAATTGATCAAATTAACATTATAACCGACAAAAAAGGTTTCCAGATAAGGCTGGAGCAGGGTGAGAAAAGGGTAAAAAAGACCCATAATAATCGCGATTCCAAAGATTGTATAAACCACGCCGGACAAAAGATACGGCATCTGGATAAACCAGCGGCTGGCTCCCACCAATCTCATGATCACTATTTCCCGGCGATGAGTATATATTGCCACTCGCACCGAATTGTAAACCACCAGAATAGTAATAAAAATAAAAATACCGGAAAGAAGCAGCCCGGCATTCGCGACTTTCTCGGTTATAGTATTGATCTTGTTAAGCATCACTTTATAATTGGAAAAATTCCGCGACTCAATTATATTGTCATCAAAAGCGTTTATCTTGTTGATCAAATTATCAAATTCATCCAAAGAACTCGGCCGGATCACCAGGCTGGGGGTCATGGGATTAGCGCCCAGCTCCCTAAGCGACTCCAGTATCTCGGGATTATCAGCATGATTTTTTTTAAAATTCTCCAAAGCTTCAACTTTTGACACATAAACCACGTCGCGGACTTCTTCCAGCCGGGAAACCTTGGCCTTAAGCGCCAAAATTTCATCCTCCGCCGCGTTTGATTTGATAAATAAATTAATATCAATCTTTTCCTTGATCGCGTCCACGGCCGTGCCGCCGATGACCTTAACCACCAAAAGCATATTTACCGTAAACAAGGCCAAAACCATAATAATAATAGTAACCAAAGACAGCCAGATATTACGGCCGATATCCTGCAAACTAAATTTAATTATCCTGATGAATGATAGAAACATTTGTTTCTTTTGTCATTCTGAGCCGTAGGCGAAGAACCCCGTGGATTAAGACGAGATCCTTCAGGCTTCGCCCTCAGGATGACAGTTGTTTAAAGCATATACTTCCCCACCTCCTGGTCAATCACCACTCGCCCATTGTCAATCGTTATTACCCGGCGCCTAAGGCGATTAACGATCTCGCGGTTATGCGTAACCAAAAGCACGGTTGTGCCGAATTTATTTATTCGTAAAAGTAATTCAATTATTTCATGCGCGTTTAAGGAATCAAGGTTGCCGGTCGGTTCGTCAGCCAGAAGTATCTTGGGGCGATGCACCAAAGCCCGGGCGATTGCCGCGCGCTGCTGTTCGCCGCCGGATATTTCTTGCGGATAACGGTTCATTTTATTATTAAGCCCCACTATCTTCATTACATGCGGAACTATCTTTTTTATTTTCCTTGGATGCCCGCCGCAGACCTGCATGGCAAAAGCCACGTTCTCAAACAAAGTTTTTTTCGGTAATAACTTGAAGTCCTGAAATATAACCCCGATCTGCCGCCTAAGCACCGGAATTTCCCTTTGCCCGATACTGGTAATATCCCAGCCGCCAACTACGATCTTGCCCTGATCCGCTTTTTCCTCGCCGATCAATGTCTTTACGAAAGTGGTTTTCCCGGTGCCGGATTGGCCGACCAGCGACACAAACTCGCCGGGCTTAATGTGAATGTTTATCCGATCCAAAGCCTTTATATCTTTGGAATATATTTTTGATACGTTATAATATTTGATCATTTTTTTAAACCTCTCCCCCGCTCTCCGCCAGCTGGCGGATCGCCTCCCCCTCTCCTAATTAGGAGAGGGGGCCGGGGGGGTGAGGGTAATGATATTATTTTTTTATTATTCCATATTCCATCAGCTCACTGGTCTCGTTAAAGCTGGTATCGCGGGTAGCGGCTCCCATGGTCACGACAATGATGTTTTCGCCATTGCCAACAGGAATCCTGGTCATAAGGCAATAGCCTGCCTCATGTAAGTAGCCGGTTTTGGAGCCGGTAATATGATACTTATCCTGCTTAATAATATGATTAGTATTTCGCACCCGCTTGGATTCTCCGGTGTTGGCAATAGTAAATTTATATTGCTCCATTACGCTGGCCTTAACAATTATTGGATGCCTAAGGACTTCTCTTGTTATTATAGCATAATCCAGAGCCGAACTCACGTTTTCCGGAGCCAGCCCCGTGGGTTCAATAAATTTCGTCGTACTGGCGCCCCATTCCATGACCAGACTGTTCATTCTGGCGATAAAATCATCACGTTTAAGCCCGCTTACCCGCACCAATGTCTCAACAGTGTTATTGGCCGAACCAACCAGCGAGGCATAAAGCAAATCCTCAATCATTAAACTTTCGCCTTCTTCCAGGTCTAAGCTGGCTGATTCCCATTTATTAACATGCTCATAATTATATTCTTCGTCACGCGCGCTATATTCAACCACTTGGTTAAGAGTCGGCTTAGTGTCCAAAAACACTTTCGCGGCCACCAGTTTGGTCAAGCTGGCCAAAGGCAGAGTAGTTGTCGCGTTCTTTGCCCATATGATTTTCCGGCTGTTTTCCGTCATTACAATTGCTGCGGCAGCGCTTATTCTTGGCTCTGCGCTGATTCCAAGCGCGGTATCAATGCCTAATTCAACATCACTAGCAGAATTAATAAACAAAGGCTCAATATATATATCAACTATTCCTGCTCCAATAGGAGCAATTCTGGCAAAAGCGTTTTTTTCCAGATCAATTACCCTGTCAGGCAACAGTGAACGATCAGGGCCATAGTCATTTATCTCCACATCAACAAACTTGCCATTATCTTTATTCCAAACCCTGATTATTGATCCCTTTGGAAAATCCGGCGAAGCGGCATAATTACCAGGCTTATAGGCATACCAGCTGGCGCGCCCGACGCTAAGCACTTTAGGAAAAGAATAAACAGCGATTCGCGCGTAAGGCAAATGGATCAGCGAACGGACAAAATTTTCCTGCGCAAAATCACGCGTTGGCAATGGACGCCAGGATTTAACAGTCTTATCATAAAAAAATACTTGTTTATGATCATTAGTCTGGTCATTATAATGAAACTGAATATAGAATGGCTTATGATCGTCATAAGCGGCTTTATTTTTAAACTCAAATTGATAAAAATTACTCACCCGATCCAGATTCCAGGGCTCTGGCAAATCCTCATTCAACTGAATAATTTCCACTTCAGTATCTTCGCTTAATATCCCAGGTACTAATGACAGCTTTAATTCATCAAAACCGTTAACAGTATAACCCTTGGCAATTGTTGGCTCATCAATATACAAATTGTAGCCTTTATTCACAGCATTGGCATTTGCAATTAAACAAGAAAAAAACCAGTCGCTTTGGCTGGTAAACGAAATAGCTAATATAAGAAAAAAAACAATTAATAGCAAATTTTTTATTTTTTTCATTTGACTTTTTACTTTATTAAGCAATATAATTATAACATACCGGGTTACGAATTACGAATTTAATATTACTTTGCAGAAAATAGCGGGCTTGCCCTGTTGATAAATTTTAAAACTTGATTCTATTTTGTGGATGTGATAGCGGGCTTGCCCGCCGAAGCTCTACGAAGTAGAGCGTAGGCGGGATTAGTACAATGGTAGTACATTTGCTTCCCAAGCAAGAAACACGAGTTCGATTCTCGTATCCCGCTCTATTTAGCCGATGTAGCTCAGCTGGTAGAGCAATGCTTTCGTAAAGCAGAGGTCGTGGGTTCGACTCCCGCCATCGGCTCTTTTTTTATTTATTCAATCAACCAAACTCCATAGCTTATAGTCCGTAATTGATTCATCAACATACTCACTGAGCGTTTTGGCGCGGACATAAACAAAGCTTAAATATAGATTATCATTTTTTTTGTCAAAGCAGCGAAAAAGATAATAACCGTAATCAGTATATATTATTTCACTAACATCGCCTACGTTCAGACCGCTTACTTTCTTATAATAATCATATTCTTCCTCATTAATCGGGTTAAGAGTGATCTGATCCTGGCCATCGCCGTACTTATTTGCCACTTTGACAAAATCACCGCCTTGATCAATCAATTCTTTTATTTTTTTAATTCTTTTAATCCCGACCTGATTAATATCCTGGTCAAAAACTATCCGCTCATTTAGCAGCGATCGTATATCAGACTGGTCACTAGGCATGTTTTTTGGCATCAGACTATAACGCCTGGCCAAATTATCAATTATTATTTTTTCAACAACCGCGATCTTGGCGGTTTTTGTAAGCTCTTGATCGCTTAAACCGGATAATTCCAGGTTTAAGCGAATATCTTGATATGTAAAGTAATTTACTATCCCGTATTTACCCACGTAAGCGGGGATTGGTATTAATCGGGCAATCTGGCGGGTAGCTTTATTGTCTATGGAATATTCAATAATAACGATCAAGAGCGACGTATAAAGCAATAATGCCACGGCTAAACCAAACAAGCCCAGCATGAGCGTCCGCTTGCATGAATCAAGCAGCCTTTGAAAAAACATAATAGTGGCCTGATTCAGCCGATTCCTTATATTAATGATTTTTTCTTTATGCTCTTTTTTCTTCTCCTCCCGCTGTCTTTGCCTGCAGGCCTTTTGTTTTTTCTTAATGTCTTTTCTTTTTTTTGTCTCTGCCTGTTTTTTCGCGCGAAGCTTGCCTTTTTCAATTTCTTTCTTTTTTTTCTCCTCCTCTTGTTTTTTCTTTTTTTCCGCTTTAGTCAGCTTTGTGTTTTCTTTTTTGGATACTAACACGGATGGCTTTAGCTTCGTACCCGCTCCGGTTTCTTCTTTATATATTTTTTCAGTGATTATTTCATTATCAAAAGAATTGATTTGGGAAATTATCTTTTTTTGTCTTTTTTCGGCCGTTAACCCTGGGTCAAACTTTTTCTTTGGGTGAATATCAAATAATTTCTTCTTCATCGGTGTTTCTTTTTCAGCCAACTTGTTAAAATCCTGATCCTGATTGGCGGCTAAAAAATCAGTTGCTATTTTATTACTCTTCTGCTTTTGCCTTGGTTCGGTATCGGGCCGAAGTACCGGATCTTTCTTTATATCCTGTCCGGCTATAAGCTCTTTATTAAATTCTTCACGCCATTTCTTTTTCTTTTCCCGGCTTAATTTTATTATCGGCGCTTTTTGCGTCATATTCGGAGTACTCGGGATTGCGCGAATATCCGGATAGCTCTTGCCACTGATTTTCTTTTCTGAAATTTTTTCTTTTTGATCAAGGAT
This sequence comes from Candidatus Falkowiibacteriota bacterium, assembly GCA_030636285.1. Next base: position 5,894 of record DAOVXE010000040.1, read on the forward strand.
GATCTTGCTTGGTTCTTCGCGCGATTTTTCCTTTTTTTTCTTATCTAATTTTGGCTTTAACGGCTTTGGCAGCGGCTCCATTACAGAATCAACCGCCTTTAAAGCGGCGCCGGCCGCTTGCGCGTTTGCTTTTTTTATTGCCTCCCTGTCATTAATAGCATCCAGCACTATATTCCTGGATCTGCCAATATCTTCTTTTGATAATTTTTTCACGCCATCAACGCTTTTTTCACTCATAGATATTATTATTAAAAAAATATTGCCACCATTTTTGCGGATTATTTAGCTCAGTATTTTGCCTTGCTTTATTGCCGGCCATAGTATTTGCCAAGGCAACATTAAATCCTGTTTGTTCATCCTTAATAACCGCCACTGCCTCGCCTTCTTTGCGGTAATTTAAATTCACCCGGGCTTGCTCTTCCACAAATTGGTCGGTTTGCAAATACTCCATCAGATATTTAAGCTCGGAATTTTTTTCTTCCAATTGGGCAATTTCTTTTTGCAAACCCTTGACTTCCCGGCTTACCTCATACCTTTGGCTGTATTTTTTTGCCAAAGAAAGACTGACAGATGCCAAAATTAAAATACCAAACAAGCTGATAGTTATTGGATGGAGAATTGTTGACATTATTAAATTGCGTTTCCTGCGGCTGGACATATTTAATCTTTCACGCTTACTTTTTTAGGAGTCGTATAAAATATTTTTACTGCTTCAATTAACAGAATATTAATAAATCCAATAGTAAAAGCGATCATCCAGGCTCTGGCGTCAATTAGCGGCGAATTACACAGTAAATCGCGCAAAGGCGGCCAATATACGCTTAAAAGCAAAAGGCTAAAACTCACGCTTACCGCTATTGCCATATATTTATTTTTAAAAGGATTATA
>DAOVXE010000161.1 GCA_030636285.1 Candidatus Falkowiibacteriota bacterium
AAAGGGATTTATGGGAAGAATCAATCGCCGTAGGCCGCGGCGGAGGATATTTAGGTCTTTTTTTCGCGGATATATTTTTGAAATTGTCCGGTTATATTGTTTCACTTTTAATCAGCTTGGTTTTGTTAATTGTTTCCTTGCTTTTGATATTTAATACTTCTTTGGTCGCCATGTTCGGGCGCGACAGTTATTTTGCTAAAATGATTTACCCGATTAATTTTGTTATTGCCAAGATTTTTGGATTAAGGGCTAAAGAAGATGATGAAGAAAGCGATGAAGACGAGGATGAGAATGATGATGAGGAAGAAGATAAGGACGAAGATGAGGAGGAGGAGAATGACGAAGAAGAAGAGAGTGATGACGAGGAGAAGGATGAAGATGACGACGACGAAGAGGATGACGATAATGGTGATCCCTCCTTCGCTGAAGATACGGCGGGCAAGCAAGAAAAAGAAATTTTGGCTTCAAAAAATATTCCCGAAAAAGAAGTTGAAGATATTTGGTGGATGAAGCCTGCGCAATCAAATTTAAGCATCCCATTAAGCCTGCTAAACAGCAAGAGAGACAAGCCAACCAGCGGTGATATTGAAAATAATAAAGAAATTATAAGAAAATCTTTGGAAAATTTCGGTATTCCCGTGGAAATGGGCGCTATCAGCGTTGGTCCGACTGTTACCCAATATACTTTCAGGCCTGCTGAAGGCATAAAATTATCTCGCATAACAAATTTAAGCAATGACTTGGCTTTGGCGCTGGCTGTTCATCCGATTCGCATTGAAGCGCCGATTCCAGGCAAAGCGCTGGTGGGCGTTGAAGTTCCGAATCAAGCCAAGGCGGTTGTTGGCTTTAAAGAGGTTATGATTAGCAAAGGTTATAAAAATCGGAAAAATAATACGCAAATCGCGCTTGGCAAGGATGTTGCCGGAAGCGTTTGGCTGGATGATATTACAAGGATGCCTCATCTGCTGGTTGCCGGAGCCACAAATTCCGGAAAATCCGTTTGTTTAAATACTGTTATAGTCAGTTTGATGTATCAAAATACGCCTGATAATTTAAGATTTATTATGGTTGATCCAAAACGAGTTGAGCTGGTCGGTTATAACGGCATGCCATATTTGATGGCTCCGGTTATTACTGATGTGCCAAAAACCATTAACGCCTTAAAGTGGTGTTTAAATGAAATGGATCGGCGTTTTGATATATTATCTAAAACAGGCAAGAGAAATATTCAAACCTATAACGAATCTATGGAAATAAAAATGCCTTACTTGGTATTTGTAATTGATGAATTGGCTGATTTAATGGTGGCTGCCGCCAAAGATATTGAAGCAGGCATTATCCGTTTGGCGCAGATGGCGCGCGCTGTCGGCATTCATCTGGTTTTGGCAACCCAAAGGCCAAGCGTTGATGTTATTACCGGTTTGATTAAGGCAAACATGCCGGCGAGAATCGCTTTTTCAGTCGCTTCCAGCACGGATTCCCGCACGATTTTGGATAGCCTGGGAGCGGAAAAATTATTAGGCCGAGGCGATATGTTATTTGTAAACGCCGAACTTTCTAAACCTGTTCGCATACAAGGAGCATTTTTGTCTGATGATGAAATTAAAAAGATTGTCCGCTATGTTAAATCCAAAGGCGGAAAGCCGGATTTTGTAGGCGGGATAACTGAAAGGCAAAAAGTTTCCGGCATCGGCGGTGTTGGACTTGACGGATCTTCCGGCGACGAAGACGAGCTTTTATATGAAGCTCGTGAAATAGTAGTCAATATGGGCAAAGCCTCAGCTTCGCTTTTACAGAGAAAATTGCGCATCGGCTACGCGCGCGCCGCCAGTATTCTTGACCAATTGGAAGAATTAGGAGTAGTGGGACAGGGCAACGGTTCAAAACCGCGGGAAATTTTAATAAGCAAACAGCAGTTAGAAACTTTAGAGAATCAGAACATAAGCGGCGTGTCTGTCCATAACAGAGAAGAAACAGAAGCGCCGGAAAATTATCTAGGCGAAGAATCCGAAGATCCGCCAGTGTTTAAAGCTGATGAAAATAATGACGACGATAACGAGGATGTGAAAAACGAAGACAATGAAGCAGAAAATAATGACGGTGAGAACGAGCCAGCCGACACTGAAACTTCCTCTTCCGCTGAAGCTACGGCGGATAAAATGGCAGGCAAGGACGATGATTTTGATAAACTATTTGCAAAATAAGATATAATTAATAATTTTTAATTCACAAAAATATGATAATAACATGGCAAGGGCATTCTTGTTTTAAAATTCAAGATAAAACTGGGACTGACGGCGTAACAATTACCACTGATCCTTTTGAAAATAAAATCGGCTTGCGCGCTCCCAATTTTGAGTCCGATATTGTGACAGTTAGCCGTGACCACTATGATCACAATAATGTAAAAGCTTTGCGCGGTGAACCATTCATTATTAATACTGCCGGCGAATATGATGTTAAAGGTATTGGCATCAAAGGCGTAGAATCTTTTCATGACAATAAACAAGGCAGTGAAAGAGGCATGAATGTAATGTATCGTTTTGAAATTGACGGTATTTCCGTGTCGCATTTAGGCGATTTGGGGCAGGTTTTAGACAATAAACAGCTGGAAATATTATCCGGAACCGATATTTTATTAATTCCGGTAGGAGGCAAATATACAATAGACGCCAAAAAGGCAGTTGAGGTTGTCAGCCAGATTGAACCGCGCATAGTCATCCCGATGCATTATAGCGTACCCGGCTTAAAAATGGATATTGACGGCGTTGATAAATTTATTAAAGAACTTGGCATCAAGCCCACGGAAGAAGAAAAATTAAAAATCAGCAAAAAAGAACTGCCTGCGGAAGATATGGAATTAGTGATTTTTGGGTTGTAAAAAATAAAAAAATATCGTAAAAACGCATTTTGTAATTTTGTAGAGACGCGCCGCGGCGCGTCTCTACAAAATTACAAAATGCGTTTTTACG
>DAOVXE010000177.1 GCA_030636285.1 Candidatus Falkowiibacteriota bacterium
ACTGGCTGGACTGGCAGGAAGAGTTTGCCGTGTCCATTGGCGCCAAGTTGGAAGATTTGCGCCGCTACGAACATCCCAAAGAAAAACTAGCCCATTATTCCAAAAAAACCATTGATATTGAATATAATTTTCCGTTCGGCTTTGGTGAATTATTCGGTTTGGCACATCGCGGAGATTTTGACCTTACCCAGCATTCTAAGCTTTCCGGCGTTAAACTGGAATATTTTGACGCGGTTAATAATAAAAGATATACTCCGCATGTTTTGGAGCCGACAGTTGGCGTTGACCGGTTGATTTTGACGGCTATTTGTGCGGCTTATACAAAAGAAAAAGTTAAAGATCAAGAAAGAATAGTTATGAAGTTTCCTCACAGTGTGGCTCCGATCAAGGCCGCGGTTTTCCCTTTGCTTAAGAATAAGCCGGCCTTGGTGAAGAAGGCTCATGAGATTTATGATAAATTAAAAACGCAATGTATGTGCGAATTTGACGACAACGGTAACATTGGCAAGCGCTATCGCCGCCAGGATGAGATCGGCACCCCGTTTTGTATAACTGTTGATTTTGATAGTTTAGATAATCAGGATGTGACAGTCAGGGACAGGGATACAATGGAGCAGGAGCGCATAGCAATCAAAGATTTGGATGTGCATCTGGCAGAGAAGTTGAAATAAAAAAATAAAGAGGGGAGCTACATTTGTCCCCTCTCACCTAACCCTGGTATTTCATTTACCGGCTTAGGGTTTGTTTTGAGTAAACTGTTTGCAAAGGGCGTTTGTAAGGTGAATACCCCCTTTTCTCTATAAGCTGTATTTTGCAATGGCATATAGGGCATTTTAAAAATTTAATTCCATTTTCCACGATTTCAGAAGAAGAGCATAATACGCTGTTGCAATTTTTACATTGTCGGGCCATTTTGTCACCTCCCTCTTCGTGTTACTCTATTTCTATTACTTTAAGTTCTCTCAGTTCCATAAAGGCTTGTATCGCTAAATTTGTGTCTCCTTCAAGATTAAGCATTTGACTATCATAATCAAATACTGCTTTACAAGAATACTTTTTGGCAACTTCCTTAATTACCGTTTCTGCCCATGGGTTCATTACTTCTTTTTGCTCCATAATATTCTTCCCCCTTTCCCAAATTTGGTTTTAAAAGTTCTTTTTTTAGATTTAATTTTTAACATTTTATTAAAGCATACTATAAAATATTTGTCAAGGGAAATTTTGTTTTTTCTTTAATTTTAGCTAAAAAATATCTATTTAATATATGAATATCATTAAAAATAAAAGTGAAATAAGCGGCAGTAAATTGCGCGCTAAAGCGATTGATATTATTGAATTTGGAATTAACAGCGTTTTGCCCGAAGTTTTAATGGATGAAACAGTGCGCTATGACAAGAATTTTAATTCTCTAGTTGTGCAAACCAATACCTTTAATATGCTGCGGGGCCGGATATTCGTGGTCGGCGGCGGCAAAGCAACCGGTGCCATGGCAAAGAAGCTGGAAGCAATAATTAACGCTGAAAACATTACTGCCGGAGTTGTTAATTCAATTGATAAATGCAAAACAGAAATTATTAAAGTCAACAAGGCCGGACACCCGATACCGGATAAAAATGGAGTTAAGGGCGTTGAGGAAATGCTGGCAATAAAAGATAAATATAAACTAGAGTCCAATGATCTGGTAATTTGTTTGCTTTCCGGCGGCGGCTCGGTTCTTTTGCCGGCTTTGGTAAAGGGAATCAGTCTTGCGGATAAGCAAAAGACGACTGATGTATTAATCAAGTCCGGCGCTGATATCAACGAAATTAACACTGTGCGTAAGCATTTATCCAGGATCAAAGGCGGCCGGCTGGGTGAATATTTCAAGCCGGCCATTGTTGTTTCAATAATTATTTCCGATGTGGTGGGCGACAAATTGGAAGTGATCGCTTCCGGGCCGACTGTGCCGGACCAGGGCACTTTCGCTGACGCAGTATTGATAATTGAAAAATATAAGCTGGCAAGCAGGATCCCTGCTTCAGTTTGGAATTATCTGCAAGAAGGATCAAGCGGAAACAAGCCGGAAACACCCAAAGAGCTTGCTAATACTTATAATTATATTATTGGGAATAATTCTCTTGCCTTGGAGAATATGGCGCTTCGCGCCAAACAGCTTGGCTTACGACCGATAATTGTTGGCGCTGATATGGCAGGGGATACGGCCCTGGCCGCTGAAAAGAACGCCAAAGCGATCATTGCGGGCAGATACAGCAACTATGACTGTATTTTGTTTGGCGGAGAAACCACGCCCAGTCTGCCTGAAAGGCACGGCAAGGGCGGACGCAATACGCATTACGTTGCCGCCAGCCTTAAGGCGCTTGCCAGCTTAGGCAATAAATGGGTTATGGCCAGCGTTGCTACTGACGGCGTTGATTATTTTAGCAAAGCCGCCGGAGCGATCATTGATCAGGACACATCAGGCTTGCTTGAGTCAGCCGGGCTGAACGTCAGTAAATATTTGGATGATTATGACAGCTATAATTTATTTAATAAGCTGGATTCATCCCTGATAAAGACAGGTAGCACCAACACCAATGTCGGCGATGTAGTGGTGTATTTGAGAGAATAATAATAAATTAATAAACGACTTTTTCTAATTTGTCGTTTTTTATTTACTCATGTTACGTTCTTATCACGTAAAAAAAGTTATAATAAATGTAATTTAAACAAAAACGAGGATAAGAACAAGTTTTATCTTAGCATTTTTGTTTAAATTACATTTATTATAACTTTTTCTAGG
>DAOVXE010000179.1 GCA_030636285.1 Candidatus Falkowiibacteriota bacterium
CAAAATTTTAGCGCCCCGGCCAAGGTGATGGATTCACAAACAGCTTCTTTTGCAGGATTTAATCAAGCCGCTAATGCCAGCCCAATGGCCAAAGAGGCTGCGAATCGGGATGAAGCCGGGGACAAGATTCCTGAAAAACCAAAAGACGCGGAAGGACAAAAGATCGGCAGAAACGACCCCTGCCCATGCGGAAGCGGAAAGAAGTATAAAAAATGTTGCGGAAAGTAGTTTTCTACCAAACTTTAAAAAAGAAAAAAAGTTTCTCCATGCAATTTGTTTCATTGCAAGAAGAAGTTTTTGAGTAAATTTATTTCATCATTTTTTCCATATTTTGTCAACGTTGCAATTTATTTAAGATTAGTTTAAACTATAGTAATAATACTAAAAACCCAAAATTTGGGTTTTGTTTTTATCTAAACAAGCAGAATTTTTTCTACTTTTTACTTTCTACTTTTTACTTTCTACTATCTATCTTATGCCTGACAATATTTTAACCAAAATATTCAAACCAAGCGCCAGAGGACGAGTCTGGCAGGTTTTTGCAATGATAATTTTATTAGTGCTTATCGGCGGATCAATAAATTTTGGCGCTTATTATAATCAGGGAACTGATTGGATAAGTGAAAAAACCAGCGGATCTGTCAATTTGCCCAAGGTCAAGGAAATCGCTTTTCGCCTGGGACTGGATCTGATCGGCGGCACTCATTTGGTGTATCGCGCTGATATGAAAGAGATTCCCTCCGGCGACCAGGCCGCGGCTCTGGAAGGAGTGCGCGATGTAATTGAAAGGCGGGTTAACGTGTTTGGCGTGAGTGAGCCGGTTGTTCAGACCAGTTATTCCGGCAGCGAACCAAGAGTGATCGTTGAGCTGGCCGGAATAAGCGATGTAAACGAAGCCATTCAAATGATTGGGGAAACCCCTTTGCTTGAGTTTAAGGAAAAAGAGTCTGAAGTAAGGGATTTAAGCGCGGAAGAAAAAGTTCAAATGGATGAATTTAACGCCCAGGCTGAAATAAAAGCCGAAGAAGTTTTGGGAAAATTAATTTCCGGCGGCGACTTTGTTGCTTTAGCCAAAGAATACAGCCAGGATCCGGACACCAAGGATAAGGGCGGGGACATGGGCTGGCTGACAGAGAAAAGCAGTTTGGAAATAATTATTTATGTTAAAGATCTGGTTAAGGGAGAAATAACGCCAGACCTGGTTAAGACCGGCCTTGGTTACGAAATATTTAAGCTGGATGATAAAAAGGTTAAAGTTAATCCATTTAACGATAATGAGCCGGAAAAAGAAATCAAGGCCGCGCATATTTTAATTTGTCATAATGAAAGCGAACAGTGCGAGGATGGTTTGTCGCGCGATGAAACGCTGGCTAAGATCAAGGAAATAGAAGCGCGGGCCACGCCGGCTAATTTCGCTGACCTGGCACGAGAACATTCAACCGGTCCGAGTGCGCCTGTTGGCGGGGATCTTGGCTGGTTTGGCCGCGGAGCCATGGTCAAGCCTTTTGAAGACGCTGTATTTCCGCAAAAGACCGGGACTATTTCATTTATTGTTGAGACCAAGTTTGGTTATCATTTAATATATAAGCAGGAAGAACGGGAATTAATAGAATACAAAGTAAGCCGCATAATAGTGCCTGTTATTACCAAAGAGGCGATCGTGGGCGGAGAGCCGGAGTGGAGCAACACAGAATTGACCGGCAAACATCTTGAACGGGCCTTTGTTTCATTTAACCCAAATGATAATTCACCCCAGGTTTCACTTGAATTTGATTCTGAAGGCTCGGATCTTTTCGCCGAGATCACTGACAGAAACGTAGGCCAGCAGGTGGCTATATTTTTGGACAACTACCCGATCAGCGCTCCTAATGTTAATGAAAAAATTACCGGTGGCCAGGCTGTTATTTCCGGCGGTTTTAATATTAAAGAAGCTAAATTATTGGCTCAGCGCTTGCAGGCCGGCGCTTTGCCGGTTCCGATTGAACTTATCAGCCAGCAGACAGTCGGTGCTACTTTAGGCCAGGCCTCAATGGAATCAAGTTTGTTTGCCGGCATAATCGGTCTTATTCTGGTGGCCGTATTTATGATCGTTTATTACCGCATACCGGGAATTTTGGCTGTCATATCGCTTATGATTTACGGAATTTTGGTTTTATCTTTATTTAAGATGTGGCCGGTTACTTTGACATTATCCGGTTTGGCCGGTTTTATCCTGTCAATCGGCATGGCGGTAGATGCTAATGTGCTTATTTTTGAGCGATTAAAAGAAGAGCTTAAAGACGGCAAGCCTCTTTCTCTGGCCGTGACTGATTCATTTAACCGCGCCTGGCCTTCAATCCGGGACGGTAATGTCTCAACCCTGATCACCTGCTTTATCCTTATTCAATTCACAACCAGTATTGTAAAAGGTTTTGCCATAACCCTGGGTTTGGGCGTGTTGGTGTCTATGTTTTCCGCGATCGTTATTACCAAGACTTTTCTTCAGTTGCTTAGCGGAGATTGGTTATTTAAAAGATTGTGGTTGTTTGGCGTAAAAGTTAAAAATCTGGAATAATAATTCGTATTATATACTAATCACATAAACAAAGTTATAATTAATGTAATTTAAACAAAAACGAGGATAAGAACAAGTTTTATCTTAGCATTTTTGTTTAATATTACACAAGTTATGCCCAAAGGGCATAACAGTAGTCGGGAATATTCAAATTCCTTGACTGTTAATTATAACTTTTTCTAAGGTA
>DAOVXE010000185.1 GCA_030636285.1 Candidatus Falkowiibacteriota bacterium
AAATTGTGATGTGGGATAATTCCAGGGCGAGATAGCGGCAACAACACCATGGGGCTCAAAATGTAACTCCGTTTGATAGGTATCATATACATCAAGAACTTGCGATTCTAGTACTTTTATTGAACGCTCAATATTTAACTCAAGTGATGCTGCGCGGCTATTGCATTCCGAAAGGCTCTCGGTGATTGGTTTCCCCATTTCTCTTGTTTGCAATTCCGCGAGTTCCTCCACCCGATTTTTATAGAAATCAAGAAATTTTCGAAAATACTCTCCACGATTTTTTACAGACAAAGCGCGCCAAGCAGGTAACGCTTCGCGCGCTTTTTTAACTGTGGCTATTATTTCCTCTTTTGAAGAGATTGGCACGCGGCCAACTTCCACATATCCCTTGGCCGGATTCGTGGAAATAAGGTATTTATTGTTAATTGAAAACATAATACAAAAATTTAATGAATTTTTTAATATATTAATAAATCATATTTTCATCATATCACAAGTAACAAAATAAAAAAATTCTTATTTTAAAATAAAACTTTTATCCACGAGGCCATTCGGTTCGAATCTATGACCCGCAGAAACAAATAAAAAACACTGGCAAAAGCCAGTATTTTTTATTTGCTCGCGTACCGGGACAGCTTCCGAACTTTTTTATGTAAAATTTGATAATTATTTCAAAAAGAAAGTCGCCTCAGCTTAAGCATAGGCGACTTATTTTGTGGGGCAGTTTTATTATGATTATTCTAAGCGACTAGTGTTCTTTCGCCCAACCCTTTTCAATAATGTAATTTTTGGCTTTTTCGGGATCCGAGAATGTAGTCTCGAGAAGCCTGGCTATTCGCTTACCCTCTTCGGTACCCGCATACATCTTATTGTAGAGGTTAACCAATATCTTTTGATTTTGGAAGCTTATAAGCAGATGTTCGAAACACAAAGTGAGGAGATCGAGCCGGGCATTTTGAGATTCATCACAAATTTCGTCGCCTTTCATTTCTGCAATTGTGTGGCAAAAAGTTTTAATCGTCTCATTAATGCCCAAGCTGGGGTCGTCCGTACCTAGGATGGCTGACATTTTATTAATCATGTTCGCCTCTCTCAACAAATCCATAAATACGGTTCCACCGATACTTCCATCATCGGCCAGTGTTGAAGTAACTTTTTTAATATCCATGCTTATTCTCCTCTTTTTTGATACTGTTTTGATGGATTATTAATAAAAACTGCAAAATATTTTATAAAATGATCATTAACTACTCAAAAAAATTCGTATAATTATTTAAATAATACATATTTTGTTAATATTGTCAATGCTAATTTTAGGTATTTTTTGATAGCTCACTGGCTGGAAAAAGTAGAACTTGTTTAAAGTAAAATAATGAATTTTAAAATTTTAATCAGTCCTGAAAAAATTTAAAACTTTCAGCCGCCAACCATTAACACGCTGAATAAAGCTTGACCCTTTTATTTTTACCAGACCGACTATATCTAGGATAGTTATTAAGGTAGTAGCCTCAGCTGTTACTACCTGTTCTTTTATCTCACCTCGAGCCGATACTAAAATAATAAAATTTCCACTCCGATCTCCTTTAACCGACCATCTTGTTTTTTTATCTTTATTTGGCGGAATAGCACCGAGATTATTAATCTGTTTTTTAGTAACCAGGGTTAAACCTTTAGGAAGAAAAATTTCAGCCTGTGTATTACCAATCTTTTCCTCTCCGCTATTAATTACCGTGGCTTCTATTTTAAAAACTTGATCAAGGAGCTCTTCTTTGGGGGCGATAATTTCCACTTTCAGGGGATTAATAGTAACTAAAGCCTGAATAATGTCCAAAAAAGAAGCTTGGGCCACTCCGGCGCTGCTTATCACGCCAAAGAAAAAGCTTCCGGTTATAATAACAACCGCTGTAATTAGGATAAATTTTTTTAAATAATTCGCTATCATTTTTTTACATAATAACTAATTATCTTTTTCTTTTTCTTTTCTTTCTTTTTCTTTTCGGCTAATACCGATTTGGAAGGTAAAATATTTTTTAAATAGTAAAATAACTATGGCCGCTAGAATTACCGATAAAACTATATAGGTCCAAGGGGCGTAGAGCGCGAAAAGAGAAGAAATTTTATAATAAATTGCCTGTCCGATATTGGCTGGCGAAATAGTAAAATAAGTCTTCGTCGCGGCCGCTACGCCAATGGTGGTGCCTGGTCCGGCCTTCATGACCGGATGAGCTTCTAAATAAGCAAAATAATCTCCGGGCTTAACTTTCATTGGTAAGACCAGAGTAACAGCCACGCTCTTAGACTGACCCGGTTCAAGAGGAAACGACCCGGGTGAGAAACTAAACCATTCCGAGCCTGGTCTAAATTGTTCCTGGTCCTGGTGGTAGGTAACGGCCAGCTCGTATTCTCCTGGCTCATCCCCGGTATTAATAACGCCAATGGAGGGAAAATTATAAATCCCGCCCGGCTTTAAGGGCTGGTCAATCTCTATTTTACCAAGATTTACTCCCACCCCAACCCCGGCCAAAGCCATGGCGGGCAAGATTAAGAAAATTGTTAAAACAAGAATAATAATTTTTTTCATAGTAGATTTCTAATTAATAGTTAATTGAAACCCCTAGTTGAACCGTGCAGGCGGTTTTCCCGCACA
>DAOVXE010000056.1 GCA_030636285.1 Candidatus Falkowiibacteriota bacterium
ATAACGTTTAATAGAATACCTTACATTAAAAATCCACAAATGTCAAAGCCAATTTCATTTAATGAATACCGATATCTGAAGTTTTTAATTTTCTATCTTAATTTTATCATAAAGAAAAGAGAATTAAAAATTTGGGTCGTAATAAAATTTTTCTCATTATTATATTAAGAAATTTTATGTAGCCAGATATCGCGTTGTTATCGGATGTATTGTTCTTTATAAAATAAATATTTTTAAGGTGAGAGAGGAAGCGGGTGGGTGGGTGTCGCCTCCTCTTTTTGTAAGTTATTAGTTTTTTTTGGGGTATTTTTATAATTTTGTTTAAGTTTAACTTGAAGATTCGATTCGAAAAGCAACATCATCGCCGTAAATAATATACGGAATATTCATACGTAACATCACGCAATACATTCTGAACAAGAATATACCATCAGCGAGTAAAAGAATTATAATGTAAATCGGTAATTCCTCTACGGCTATCGTAATTATACTCATAAAGCATAACCCAAAAAGTAGCATAGTATAAAAAATTATTTCGCTGGTGTCGTTACTAAAAAGACGTTGAAAAAAAGTCGTGTCATGTGAATATCCACATTTTTTTACTATCATTTTTTTTTCGCAAACCCACCAAAAATAACAGACAAAAATACAATTGATAAAAAGCTTGTGCAATGATTTCATTTTTTATCTCCTTTTTTTGTTTTTCACCCCTTAAAAATATTTATTTTATAAAGAACAATATTTCCGATAACAAATTATATGCGAACTTATCAATATTCTGTTTAATTTCACTTAAAATTATATACGAAATATGTAGATAAAGCAAGTGTGTAATATTACAGCTTTTAGTTTTTGAATTTTTGTGATAATTTAGCAGCAGCAATTGACATTTTAGCTTATTTTTTTTATACTAAATTTAGTTAATAAAATATTTTATTCTATAATATTAATAAAGTTATTATAAAAAATATGTTAAATAAAATATTTCGTTTATTTTTTCCAGGTCTGTCAACTGAAGAGATAAAGAAAAAATATAATATTCCAGATACATTTCATTTAAAGATTAGAATAACTAATGATGGTTATTTTATTTTAACTTGCGAAGAATTATCAGGGTTAGTAACAGAGGCGAATAACGGCAAGGAATTGTTGAAAATGTTTAATGATGCTGTATTAACTTATTACGATGTGCCCAGGCGAGAATGTGATATAGTTTATAATCAGATGAATATTGATGGTTATGGCAACTTTGTATTAGAGACAAAAACTAATAAGATTCTACAAACTGTTTAATTTTGTTTTATGGGCAGAAAAGATTTTAATAGAAAACAATGCATAAAGGCTTTAAAAAAATTAGGATTTACAAAGAAGAATGTTCGCAGAGGAAAGCATGACAAATTTATTCCACCTGAAAATTTATTAGAAAACAAAAGAGAAGGGCAACCTTCTTTTATTATGCTTCCAAGAGGTAGAAATCTACATTGTCAGTTAGAAATACTTAAAGAGTTATGGGCATTTGGCGGAGATGAATTAGTTGACGCTTTTATGAAATATATTTAGATCACTAAAAATATGAAAGGCAATGAAATAAGGCGAAAATATTTAGAATTTTTTAAAAGCAAAGGACATGTAATTATCCCAAGCGCTTCTTTAATGCCGGAGAACGACCCTACCACTTTATTTATCAGCTCCGGTATGCAGCCTTTGATCCCGTATTTAATGGGCGAGAAGCATCCGGACGGCAAGAGATTGGTAAACAGTCAAAAATCATTTCGTTCCGGCGATATTGAGGAAGTGGGGGACAACCGGCACAATACTTTTTTTGAAATGCTTGGGAATTGGAGTTTAGGGGATTATTTTAAAAAAGAACAATTAAATTGGGTTTTTGAATTTTTAACCAAAGAATTAAAAATTGATCCGAAAAGACTATATGTTACGGTTTATTCAGGAAATAAAGAAATTGGAGTAGAAAGAGACAATGAATCAGTTGAGATTTGGAAAGAAATTTTTAAAAAACATAATATTGATTTCAGAGATTATGACAATAGCGAGACTGAGGGCATGCGGGATGGGCGTATTTTTTATTATGGTGATGATAAAAATTGGTGGAGCCGTTCCGGTGAGCCGGCTAATATGCCGGTTGGGGAGATAGGCGGGCCGGACAGCGAAATATTTTATGATATGGGCGCTGAATTAAAAAGGCATGAAAATTCAGAATGGAAAGACAAGCCATGCCATGTTAATTGTGATTGCGGACGTTTTATTGAAGTTGGGAACAGTGTATTTATTGAATTTATCAAGAAAGAGGATGGTTTTAAGGCATTAAAGCAGAAAAACGTGGATTTTGGCGGGGGATTAGAGAGATTGGCTATGGTATCTGAGGGAAAAGATAATGTGTTTGAGACTGATCTTTTTATTAATATTTTAAAGAAGATTGAAGAATTATCCGGCAATAAAAAATACCGCGACAATATGAAAGCCTTTGAAGTAATTGTCGACCACATGAAAGGAGCGACATTTATTATGGGCGATGACAAGGGAGTAGCGCCAAGAAATGTTGACCAGGGTTATATTGTCAGGCGCCTGATCCGGCGGGCGATCCGTTTTGGCCAACAATTGGGAATTACAAAAAGCAGCTGGACCAAAGAGATCGCGCGGATCATTATTAACGACTATAAAGAGGCTTATCCGGAACTTAACCGGAACGCGGAGTTTATTATAAATGAAACAGAGAAAGAGGAGGATAAATTTATGAAAACTTTGGTTAAGGGCGAAAAAATGATAAGCAACGATAAAATGGACGGCAAAGCCGCGTTTAATATATTTCAGACCTATGGCTACCCGGTGGAAATGACCAAGGAAATTGTTGCTGAGCGCGGCATTAAGCTGTCTCATGAGTTTGACGCTGAATATAATGAAGCAATGGAAAAACATCAGTCGCTATCACGGACAGCGGCCGAAGGTAAATTTAAAGGCGGATTAGCCGACCAGAGCGGAGAAACAACCAAGCTACATACTGTCTGCCATCTTTTACTTGAATCTTTAAAAAGAGTCTTGGGCGATCATATTCACCAAAAAGGAAGCAATATCACGGCCAAGCGCCTGCGTTTTGATTTTTCCCATAACGCGAAAATGACAGATGAAGAAAAAGACCGGGTTGAAAAACAAGTAAATGAAGCAATTCAGGCCGATTATCCGGTTAGCTTTGAAGAAATGAGCCTGAAGGAAGCGAAAAAAATAGGCGCGGAAGGAGTTTTTGAATCTAAGTATGGAGACAAAGTAAAAGTATATTCTGTAGGTGATTTTTCTACTGAAATTTGCGGAGGTCCGCATGTTAATAATACTAATAAGATTAATGGCGTGTTTAAGATAAAAAAAGAACAAAGCTCTGGCGCCGGAGTAAGGCGGATAAAGGGAATATTAGAATAGGAAAGGTAAATTTTCAATTTACGAATTTTCAAACAATGAATTAATTCATCAATTTATTAATTTTTTAATGAATGTTAATTCGTATTTTTTATCTAAAATTGTAAAATTAATTAATTGAAAATTGTTTGTAAATTGTAAATTGAAAATTTAAATATGTAATATTAGTTAAATTTTATATTATTACAGTAAACATATAATATCCTTGACATTTTATTAATTAAAATATATAATTAGCTTACGATTAAAAATGCAAAAAGAATTATTTTAATCTATTTTTACCTGATTTGGTAAAATTTTTAGATTTTGCCAAGTTTTTTGTTTTGCGCGTTTAATTTATTTTTTATTTAAACGTGTAATAAATTATATTAGTTAATGAGTAAAAAAAAAGATAACAAGCCACTGGATTCTAAAGATTTTATAGAAGTTAAGGGAGAGGTGCTTGAGCTTCGGCCGGCCGCTACCTTTAAAGTAATGCTTGAAAACGGGCATGAGATTTTGGCTCACTTATCAGGGCGGATGCGTATGCATCGTATTAGAATTTTGCCCGGTGATAAGGTTAAGATCCAGATGAGCCCTTATGATCTTAGTAAGGGAAGAATTACATACAGAATGTAACTAGGAAAGTCAAAAGTAACTGTCATCCTGAGGAGTGCCTGCCGATAGGCAGGTAACGACGAAGGATCTCGTTTCTGTATCCACGGGATTCTTCATCCCGATAGCTCGGGATTCAGAATGACAAAAAAATTATTTTTATGAAAGTTCGTGCTTCGGTAAAAAAAATTTGCAAAGACTGTAAAACCACCCGCCGCAAAGGCAGGGTTGTTGTTATTTGCAAAAACCCAAAGCATAAACAAAGACAAGGTTAAGTTAGTTTGTAAAGTTCATAAAGTTAGAAAGTCAAAAGTTGGACATTCAAGCTAATCTCAGAGAACAGCTAACTTTATAAACTTTATAACTTTATACTTTTAACTAAATTTATGGCAGTACGCATTGCTGGAGTTACAATTCCTAATGAAAAACGAGTTGAGATCGCCTTGACTTATATTTTTGGCATTGGCAAAGTAACGTCAGGGATTGTTTTAAAATCAGCCAAAGTTGATTTGAATACCAGAGTTAAAGATTTAAAGGAAGATGATGTAAATAAACTCCGGACCATAATAGAAAAAAATTATAAGGTTGAAGGGGATTTGAAACGGGAAGTAGTTGGTAATATTAAGCGTTTAAAAGAGATCGGTTCATACCGGGGACTGCGACATCAACGCGGTTTGCCTACCCGCGGACAGCGGACAAAAACCAATAGCCGGAGCGTACGGGGCAATGTAAGGCGCACAATGGGTTCAGGCAAGACAGCGGCGGCGCAAAAAACATAGTTAACCATTAACAAGTTAACTATTAACATAAATATGAGTAAGGACAAAAAGGGCAAGACTGAAGAAAATGAGAAAGAGAAGAAGGTTGATGATAAGTCAGCTGATATTAAAGTTGAAAAAAAAGATATCAAAGAAGATAAAAACAATAAAAAAAGAGAAAAAGAAGTAGATGAAAAATCCGCGAAAGTTGATAATGCCAAAGAGCTGATTAAAACGAAAAAGGATGATAAGGTGGAAAAAGCGAAAAAGACGGATACTGAAATGAAAAATTTAGAGGAATTACCGGAAGATATAGTTAAAAAGATGGAGAAAAGAAAGACAGAAGTTAAAAAGCTTAAAAGCAAGAAAAAGGCGGCCAAAAAGAAAAGAAAAGCGCCTAAGCGCGTTAGCGTAGGCAAAGCTTATGTCAAATCCACTTACAATAATACAATAGTTACGTTAACTGATATACAGGGTAATGTGTTATCATGGGCAAGCGCCGGTATTGCCGGATTCCGGGGGCCGAAAAAATCAACCCCGTATGCCGCGCAGATCATAACCAGAATAGCGGTAGGCAAGGCGCGGGAGGAATACGGCCTTCAGGAAGTAAGCGTGTTTATTCGCGGCGTAGGTACCGGCCGTGAATCAGCGGTTCGGGCGCTAAATAATAATGGTCTTATAGTTACTTCAATTAAAGATATTACGCCGATACCGCATAACGGCTGCAGGCCGAAAAAACCGAGAAGGGTATAATTGTAATTAGCAACATTATGGCAAAAGATTTAGGCGCAAAATGTAAAAAGTGCAGGCGAGCAGGCGAAAGGCTGTTTCTTAAAGGCGAGCGATGCGATTCTCCCAAATGTGCGATCGTAAAGCGGAACTATCCGCCCGGTTTTC
>DAOVXE010000136.1 GCA_030636285.1 Candidatus Falkowiibacteriota bacterium
GCCACGATCGCCAAAGTGCCAATATCGGGCTGAAGCAGCATTAAGCCGGCGATAAGGCCGAGAACCGCGATAAACGGCCCGATACCGGCCTCCACATCTTCCAGTTCCTCTTTTCTGGATTCAAGCCAGGCCGCCAAGTAAAGCAAAAAGGATAATTTAACAAATTCTGAAGGCTGCAAAGAAAAGCCGAAAATGTTTATCCAGCTTCGCGCCTGTCCCCACTGGGCCGAGATGCCGGGAATAAATACCAGAACTAATAAAAAAACCGAAAAAACCAAAAAACCAAAAGCGAATTTCCGCCAGTTATGATAATCAATCCGGGCAAAAAACCAAAAAGCGATAATCCCCAAGGTTAAGCCAAACAGTTGATTTTTAAAATAATAATAAGCATCGCCGAATTTATCATAAGCCACTACCGAAGAAGCGCTGGACAAGCTAATAAGCCCAAAAAGGAGTAAAACGCCGATCACAACCAGCAGCCAGCCATCAGGAGCGTGTTCTCCGCGCCTGACTTTTATTATTCTTTGTATTCTTTTTTTTAATGTTTTGTTTCCCACGAATAAACAACTTACCTTACGCACCAAACATTTTTACCTTAGAAAAAGTTATAATTAATAAAATTTAAACAAAAATGCTAAGATAAAACTTGTTCTTATCCTCGTTTTTGTTTAAATTTTATTAATTATAACTTTTTTTACGTGATAAGAGCGTAACATAAATAAATAAAACAAATAATCAGCTGGTTTGTAATTTTAAAAGGATTTATCTAATAAAAATATAATCAAACCAATTACAGCCATTACGCCGGATATTACCCAAAAACGCATTACGATCTTTGGCTCGCTCCAGCCTTTGGCCTCAAAATGGTGATGAATCGGCGAAGACAGAAATATTTTTTTTCCGTTTCGCAGTTTTTTGGATATTAGCTGGATAATAGTTGACATTGCTTCAAGTACAAAAATAAAGCCGATAAAAGGCAGAATAAAAGCCGTATTAGTATATAGAGCGACCAAAGCCAGAGTAACACCCAGAGACATTGACCCGGTATCGCCCATAAAAAAACGCGCCGGATTGATATTAAACCACAAAAATGCCAGGAGCGCGCCCACAATTACTCCGCAAAAAACCGCCAGGTCAAAGCGCTGGGTCGCAAAAGCGATCACCGCGTAAGACATAAAAGCTATCAGCAGGGTTCCGCCGGCCAGCCCGTCCAAACCGTCGGTTTGGTTAACGGCAAAGGCCGTGCCGATCACGACTGACAAAAAAAATAAAATATACCACCAGCCAATATTAAAAAATCCCAGAAAAGGAATATGAATAAGATCCCAGTCCAGTTTAAAGTAAAACCACCAGGCGCCCACCAGGGCGATGGCAGCGTAAATCGCCAGCTTGTGCCAAAACTTGATCCCCCGCTGTTTATAGCCCATGTGCCTGGCGTCAAGAAAATCGTCTGCCAGACCAACTAAAGCCGAAGCAACCAGGCAGCCCAATGGCAAGAGGGTTTGGCCGCGGGAGAGAAAGTTTAAATTCTTCAAAATATCCAAAGGAAAAATTTTAGCTAAATAAAAAAAGGCTAACGCAAAAACCAGGGTGGTAACCCAAATCAGGACTCCGCCCATGGTCGGAGTTCCGCTTTTAGCCTGATGCATTTTGGTAAATATCGGCGTGCTGCCATCGTCCCTGATCTGCTTGCCCAGCTTATATTTATAAAGAAAATGCGTCAGCAAAGGCGTCCAGGAAACAGTGAACACAAACGCCAAAGTGGTGAAAAATAAAAGTTTAATGGTATAAAAATCAGTCATAAAAAGTTATTGGAAGTTGATTAAATAAACCGAGATCACGGCTGCCAAAAGCATGATATTTGCGATAAGAACCGGCACTAGTAGTAAATGCGCTAAAAATTTAATGTCCCGTTTATTGTACGAGCCGACAATAACAAGAAGCGCGGTATTAAAAACAATAAATATTAAGCCAAGCATTGGGATAATAAAAATATTCTTGCTTTGGCCATAATGGTCAATGCCGAAATCCACGCTATAATGCAAGGCCATCATCGGCCGATCTATCTGCGTAAAAATATACGCGGCCAAAATCCAAACCAGCAAATTAACGGCCAGCATAAATCCAAGATATATTTTAACAGACAAAAAATTTATAATCTCGCCCAGCGCCTGCCGGCTCTTTTGCTTTAATAAATGGAAATGATGAAAAAATTTTGTAAAATTAAACATAAAAAACATTAAAAAACTCAAAATACGCGCCAAATAATTATGCCACAAATATCAATTTTTTACTAGCTTTCTTACTAAATACTAGCATATTTACAATAATTTTGGAATATTTGATATTTCAAGACAAAAAATAAAGGCTTAGTCGGTTTTAACTAAGCCTTTTATACAACAGTTTGTGATATTCGTTTTAATTGCGGAACGGTTTGCAGGCCTTGACTTTAATGTCCATAAACCGCAACCACATGGTGCGATGGGATTCTGGCAAACTTGCTAAAGTGGCTTCGCGCGGACGCTGAGTGCAAGCCAGAGGTTGTAGCCGCTGTTCGTAGAAAAAAGAAAGCGAACTCTGAAATAATCTTTTTTCTTCTTTTATTCTTTCTTCTTCTGCTGCCCATTTTCGATCCCGCAATTCTTGAGCTCGCTTTTCAAGTATCTTGCTGAAAAAACAATCCAGTATGAACATGCTTATCCAGTACAAAACAAGAACAGATCCCATTGCAAGAACGGAAAACAACAAACAGGCCAGTAGAACGTCCCACTCAAGGAATCTAATAATCGAGGCAAAGTAAAAAAGATTTAGAGCAACCGCTATCAGAAAAACGATGGCAAGACTATAAGCCGTGATTGGACTCATGAAAATCTTTTCAAGCCTTGAGCGCTCTTTCCGGTCGGACTTAGTAATCCACCAGTAATTTCTTCCGTCTTTAAGATCTTCCTTGTCAGCAATATCGGAACAGTCCATGTTAAATGGGTGAATAATTGCTTTCCACCCGATTTTATTCGGATAAAATCCGATTAACAGGCAAAAAATCGTTTTGAACACCGCGTAACATGTCCGAACCGGCAGATAAAAGCCAAATACCAAAAACGGCTGCAGAGAAAAAGCAAAAATTTTACGCGGTCGCCATTCGCACTGATTTTTGGGTTTTTTCCACCCCCAAAACATGTTTACCCACCATTTAAGCCACTAGCGTTGCGTTAAAAATCCAATGAAAATAAGCGTTTCTGGGCCTGGTCTTCAAAATTTTGTAAATCAAACTCGGGAAGTAGTGTATTTATAGGGGTTTTCTCAAATAAGGACACA
>DAOVXE010000043.1 GCA_030636285.1 Candidatus Falkowiibacteriota bacterium
ATTCACCAGCCGCCGCTAGTGCTAAAGAGTATTTGAATGGGCGAGGACTTATTGAAGAGACGATTGAAGAATGGCAGATTGGCTATAGTCCGGATTCATGGGATAGCGCGATTAAGCTGCTTCAGGGCAAAGGTTTTAAAGAAAATGAAATTTTTTTAGCCGGTATTATTGTTAAGTCGCAAAACAGCTCGCGCTTTTATGACCGTTTTCGGGCGCGGATAATGTTCCCGATCAATGACATTAACAGTAATACTGTAGCTTTCTCGGCGCGAGTAAGCCCCGAGAAGGAAGCGGAAGAGAAAATGGGAAAATATATAAACAGTCCGGCAACGCAAATATATGACAAGAGCAAGATTCTGTTCGGTTTGGACAAGGCTAAGATGGAAATTAAAAAACAAGATCTGGCGATTATTGTTGAGGGGCAAATGGACGCGATCAGCGCCCACCAGGCCGATTTCAAAAACGTGGTCGCCAGCTCCGGAACCGCTCTTACGGCTGATCATATCCAAATATTAAAACGCTATACTGTTAATATCGCTATTGCCTTTGATATGGATGAAGCCGGAGCCATGGCGGCTGACCGGGGGATACGGGAAGCGATGCGGGCCGAGATGAATATAAAAGTGATAGAAGTGCCGCAAGGAAAGGATCCTGATGATTGTATTCGGGAAGATCCGGCTATCTGGCAAGAGGCGGTCAAATCAGCCAAGCCAATGATGCAATATTATTTTGACCAAACACTAAAGGACAAGGATCTAAGTCAAGTTGAAAATAAACGATCTGTGAGCCAATTTCTTTTGCCGATTATCGCCCAGCTCGGGAATCGGATTGAGCAGGATTTTTGGCTCAAGGCCCTGGCCGAAGCGCTGGCCGTTAAAGAGGAGATATTAAGAGAAGCGATCCAGGGTCAACAAACCCCAAAGGCGCCCAAGGCCGCGAACGAAGAGGTTGTGGACAGGCCGGCTCAGACTAAAAATCGGGATGAAAAAATGAGTGAATTAATATTGGCCTTAATATTAAAATTTCCTGAGTTATTAAACTATGTTATTAATAATATCCGGCTTGAGCATATTCAAGGCTCGCATAGCCAGGGACTTTACAAAAGTTTAATAAATTATTATAATATTATTAGACCCAATACAGAAGATGTCTCTGGCAGTTTGCCAATTTTGGCTTACTCAAATTTTAAAAATTGGCTGATTAGCAATGATGGGCCGGAAAATACTGCCAATACTGACCAGTTGAGGCTGCTTGATCAATTGGTATTTTTAGGTGATAGAGAATATACGGATATAAGCTCTGACCTGGCCAAAAATGAACTGATCAAAATAGTTCTTTTTCTTAAAAAAGTAAATTTATTAAAGCAAATGAAAAATATAGAACGGCTAATCGCCAAAGCGGAACAAGAGTCAAATTCAAACGAACTTAATTCTTTAATGGAGGAGTTAAAAATTCTCTCCGAGGAAATGCAGGAGTATGGCAATTAAAAAATCTACAACAAAAAAAGCTATCAAGAAAAAATCAACGGTTAAGAAACCGGCGGTTAAAAAAAATGCGGTTAAAAAACCAATCATAAAGAAAAAACCAACAAAGAGGGCGGCGGTAAAGAAAAAACCAATTAAGAAAATTATAAAAAAGAAGCCGGCCCGTTCGGCAAGCCCTCCTCGGCGCAGCTCTGGTCAGGCAGGGCGGGCAAAAAAAATAATAAAACCGCGTGAAATAGTTTTTCCGACCGAAGAGCAAACAAAAGGCCTTCTTGAAAAAGGCCGCTCCCGCGGTTTTGTTACCGAAACCGAGCTGCTTTATGTTTTTCCGGAAATAGAAGAATACGCGTTTGAATATGAATTATTTCTAGAGGATCTGCAAAAAAACGCCATTCAAATCATTGAAGACACGGGCCGGATATTGGATTTTGAAGAAAAGCAAGACGGGGACGAGCGGGTGAATAGCATACTAAGAGGGGACTTGACTGATCTGTCTAAATTATCATCCGATTCAATACAAATGTATCTGAAAGAGATCGGCAAAGTGCCGCTCTTGACCCCGGACGAGGAAGTGGAACTGGCTAAGCGGAAAGAAAAAGGGGAGCGGGCGGCCGAGCAGAAAATAATTGAAGCTAACTTGCGCCTTGTTGTATCAATTGCCAAGAAGTTTACCGGAGCTAAAGGCCTGTCGCTTTTAGACCTGATACAGGAAGGGAATATCGGTTTGTTTCGGGCAGTGGAAAAATTTGAATACCGCAAAGGCTATAAATTCTCAACTTACGCGACCTGGTGGATCCGCCAGGCTATCACCCGGGCTTTGGCTGACCAATCACGGACAATCCGCATTCCGGTGCATATGGTGGAAACGATCAATAAATTCCAGCAGATTGAGCGGCAGCTTATCCAGGATCTGGGCCGCGAACCTTTGCCGGAGGAAATCAGCGCGGAAATGGGCGAGGAGATAGACAAGGTCCGCCACATTATGAAGATCAGCCAGGACACTATATCGCTTGAAACGACAGTGGGTGATAATGATGAAGATTCAACCTTGGAAGATTTTATACAGGATGTCAAAAATGTTACGCCCGGCCGCGCGGCCGCGCTTCAGCTGCTTAAGGATTATGTCAGGGATGTTATTGTCCAGCTAAGTCCGCGGGAACAGAAGATCCTGGAAATGCGTTTTGGTCTGGAGGACGGCGTGGCCCACACTCTGGAAGAAGTCGGCCGCGAGTTTGACGTTACCCGCGAGCGCATCCGCCAGATAGAGGCCAAAGCTTTGGAAAAGATCCAGCGGCACGAAGGTATTCAAAAATTGCGGGATTATTAATATTTTAGATTATGAAAATTTTTCGCAATCAAGACAAAGATAAAAGAGAGCAAGAAACATTGATTGTAATTAACTTTGCCCGTCTTTTATTTGTCGGCTTGATTATTTTTGAAATACTGAATTTTTTGCGTATTTTACAGTTTAATACCCAGTTTACCTGGCTGGGCCTGGTAATTACTTCTATTTTTATTCTGCTACTTCTGGAAATTACGGCCTACAAATATAGGCAAAGAAAAGGACATTATCTTCATTGGTCAATATGGATAATAGTAACAATCGCCCTAAGCCTTGACGCTGCCGGTGATTTTTTTCATCTTTACGAAAAAATATTCTGGTGGGACAAGGCTGTTCATTATTCGGTAAGCGCCATCATGGCCTTTACCTTGTTCGTTGTAATCAATGCTTTTTGGATTGATAAATTTAAATATAGCCTGCTTTTAAAAGAGGGCCGATTAAAACTAGCCTTGTTTCTCGCCACTGCCTCAACCGTTAGCATGGGAGCGCTTTATGAAGTAGAGGAATATTTGGAAGATATTTTTTTTCATACCAATCGTTTGGGTCCGGGGACAGACACGGCCAATGATCTAAGCTTGAATATACTGGGCGCGATAACCACGGTTATTATTGTGTCTGTTTATTACGCAATAACCCGCAAAAGAAAAATTATTGATTAAATTATTAAATCAAGGATGCAAAAAAGCTCCGTATAAAAACGGAGCTTTTTATTACGCGCCTATAAGCACGATTTAACCCGAAACAGGTCTAACGGACCAGGGGTGGCGCCGTTTATAATCTCATTTATCCGATCCGCGCCCAAAGCTTCAATACCGCAGGCTTTCATTTCCGGTGAAAGAGTTGTTGGCAGAGCGCTTACGTCAATGCCGGCGTTTTCAAGCATAACCTCCTGTTCTGATGATAAAAAAGGATGATCAAATTGATCTGACGCGGTTTTTGTTGTTCCGGCTTCAGTGTTTATTTGGCTATCGCTGGTTTTACTGTCCAGTATTGATGGCGCGTTAAGAAAACTGGAGATCAAGCAGGCCTGGATATTAAACGGATTTTGCTTGTATATATATAAAGCCAATCCGCCCAGAGTAATAACTGAAGACAATAAAAAGGTAACTAAAATTATTAAAAAGATTTTTAAAAACCTTTTTGGTTTTTTATTGTCTGTTTTAGCTTCCTGCCCGCCAGTCGGCAGGATAGCGGAGAATGATTCTTTTGCCATATGATTACAAAATTATCTTATTACAGCTACAAAGATGATTATTGAAAAATAGGGAGTGCCTTGATTTGATGATTAAGAAGGCTTGATATTTTTTCGGCTTGAATTTCTAATTCATAGTGAGCTTGTAGGTTTAACCAGAACCGCGGAGAATTGCCAAAATACTTGCCCAGCCTTAGGGCGGTGTTAGCGGTAATAGCCCGCTTGCCATGGGTAATTTCGTTTATCCGGCGCGGAGAAACCGATATATCTTTGGCCAGCCGGTATTCAGTAATTTCCAAAGGCAATAAAAATTCTTCTTTTAATATTTCACCGGGATGAATTGCCGGTATTTTTTTCTTGTTCATATTTAATATATTAATGATAATCTATTATTTTAACGCCACTTGCGTTTCCTTGCTGCCAATTAAAGCAAATGCGCCATTGTTTGTTTATTCGGATGCTGTATTGTCCGTGTTTATTGCCTTTTAACTTTTCTAAGCGGTTTGACAAGGGAATACGCAGGTCATTTAAAGAGGCGGCGGCAGAGATAATCCAGAGTTTACGCATCGCGGTTTTTTGTATAGAATTAGGGTATTTTTTAGAATATTCTCTATTAAATATTTTTTTAGTTTCTTTACATTTGAAATTCAAAATCATGTATATATTACAATATTAACGTATAACGTTAATATTGTCAAGCGTTATTATTTTATTTTGAAATTCATGGTCAGATATCCCACGCCAAAAGGGGATTCGTAGGAAAGGACTTGGGGGGTGTATTTAAGGCCGGTTAGGGCGCCGAGGAGGATCAGGATTGGTTTAAGGCCGCATTCCTGGGCATCTTCAATTAGATCTTGCGGCAGTTTCAGGATGTCTTTGGTTTTTTGTTTTTTTAACAGTTCAAGGAGTTTATTATCAAACTTGGCGCCGCGCGAAGAAAAGCCGCCCGGAGCGTCTGGCGAAAGGCAATGCGACAGATCGCCGGAAGCGATAATGCCGACACGATGCCTAGAGTTCATTAAAGTAGTTTGAATTTCCCGCCCGAATTCAAAATGCTTTTTGTTACTGAGGCCGGAAACATTCATAGGAATAATGCTGATATTTTTAAGCGTTTCAGTTAACAAAAAAAGCGGCACAGCCGCCCCATGGTCAATTGTTTTTTTGGTCAGAAAATGCAAAACATTTTTATTTTTAAGAGAAGATTTAATCATTTGAGCCAGCCCCAAACGGCCGGGCCAGGTCAAACGGCTGGAGCAGTCGCCGAATTCTTCAAAATTCGCTTCATAACCGGTGTTTTGGTTTAAGATAAAGGCGGAATTTAAAAGCTCGCCATGCGGGGAGATAATTAATATTGTATCAACCTTGTTTTTAATAATTTCCTTAGACAAATTATTAAAAGCATTTTGCGTATTTTTTAGCCTGGCCAAATTTTCCTTCCCGATCAAGGGAATGAGGAGAGGAGGATGAGGAGTAATGGCAGCAAAAACAATTGACATAAAACAATTATTACTTTAAATATTATGGATTCATCATTTCCTCTATTTCCTCCTGTAACATTTCGTCAGTGGTAGTAGTTATTAACTCTGGAGTAGTGGTCGCGTTTGGGTCAATTATTTCTATATTTTCTTCGGAGTAAATTTGTATAATCGGTTCGCCTTCGGCGTAGAGCTCAAATATTTTCCTGGGCACGGTAATAATATTTTCCCATTTATAGCCCAGCTCTTCAAATATGGCGCCGCTTGCAAAAGCGCGTCGTTTTTTAGAATCAATCACATAAACCCCGGGCGAAGTGTCAATTTTAATAAGTTCACCGTCGCCAAAAATGGCCGGTTCCACTGTTTTATAGCTGGCTAATTTTTCCGGGGTTTCCGAAATTATTATCCGATTTTTAAATTTAGTCTTCAAAAGAACCGCGTCCCAGAGCGGGGCCTTGGTGCCTTCGGAAACATAATAGATTCCGCCGGTTGATTTGTCCTGTAAGAGCGCCCCCATTGGATAAGTGGAAGTAGCGGTAATAGGAGCTCCTTCGGCGTAAATGTTTATATCGTCCCAGCCGGCATCAATAATTTCTTCCGGATTAATGCCAATTAGCCTGAGTGCCTCGCCTGAGGCAAAGCCGCGCCGTTTATCGTCAACCAGCAAAAATACGGTGCCGCGCGGGCTTCGGACCAGGGCGTATTGGTGGAATTTGATTGGATCGCCTTTTATGTATTTTTCCAAATCAGATTTATTCACCTGGATAACTTTATTGATATCATAGCGGGAGGTTAGCGCTCCTTTAGTAAGGAATGGCCGGCGCACGCCATTTTGGATCAGCCAAACGCCGGCTTCGCCCTTAACCTGAAGCAGGGTGTTGGATGGGTAGAGGACAGTAAAATATTTATGCCATAATTTAAAGAAATTAAAGTTTCCGTTATAGACATGCGGAGTATAATTGTAGAGCGCGGCCGTGGCTCTGTTTTGGGGCGTGACGATTAAATCCGGCCGGCCGGTGTTGGTCAGGTTATAAGTTTGGCCCATCCGGTACTTATAATGATGCGGGTTTTCTATATAATCAAAGAACTGGAGCGAGGCGGAATTGATCTGCTTGCCGATTCCGCGCCA
>DAOVXE010000035.1 GCA_030636285.1 Candidatus Falkowiibacteriota bacterium
GGTATTGAATTGTATATTTTTACTCCAGATAAAGAGCAAACTTTGCCGGGGTTTACCACCAGATACGCGGCCTGGACAGATAAAAAAACCATTGAAGATTTGGCAATGGATGATAACGGCGAGCCGTGGATGGAAGTGAAAAATAAAAAATATTACTTAACCAAACTGTTTCGTTATATGAAATATAGCGATATGGATAATGATCTGTTTTTTCGGAACGTGGCCCAAAATTCCGACACAGGCGATGACACAGAGAGGCCAAAGACAGCTTTTTATATAATTATTTCTTTAGCTATCTTAATTATTTTAAGCATTTCAATAACTATAATTTACCAATTTAATAAAGATTAATTATCAACTAAGCCCTGCTTGGCCGTGTATGGCCGGCAGAGCGGGAAGGATAAAAATATGCCAGAAGACATTTTGCCAAAAGCTTTTCAATCAACTGAAAAAAAGGAGCCAAAAAAGCCAAAACATAAGATTTCATTTATCGGTGTTATTCTTTCCGCTTTTCTTTTAATAACCTTAATTTTGCTTGGGGAAAGGATAATTTTTGACTTAAACCGTACGGCTAATCCGGCGGTTGAAGCCGCGGTAAGCAAAAATCAGCCGGCTAGCAAGACTTATAACTATAGTCAATATGCCTATGAGCGCTCCGGCTTGTCAAGCACAAATGTTTATTATCAAAAAACTGATAAATCGCGGTATATTACCTACAAGTTATTAATTCACGCCGCTTTTATTATCCCAATATTTTTATTGGTTTTTTTGTTTTATTATTTATTCCACATCAAGAAAGCCAACCCGAATTTAAGAGTAGTAATATACGCTTATTTTGGTTTTGCTTTTTGGATGATGCTGCATTTATTGGGTGAGACCGGCCGGTATATTATTGACCAGTTTGAAAACGCGGCTATATATATTATTCTCGGATTGCTGGTAATAATTATTACTCCTTTGGCGATCTTTATTCAGAAAAAAGTAAGTCAGCGCGCGGATGAAGTAGTTTAAATTTAAAAGTTTTATAAATATACTCATTGCGCAATAAAATTATGTACGTGGTAAAAAAATTTAACATTATAAAGCTGGCTAAACTGTCAGCAATTTCATCCGCGATTTTTGGATTTATTCCAGCCCTTTTCGGTTTTATTCCTTTTTTATTTAGACTGATTGGCGGTTATGGCTATTATAGTGTTTTTAATTATTTGCCTTTATTTTTTATTGTGGCAATACCAATTGGCGCGGGCATAGCAGGGTTTATTTACGGATTAATTATCGGCTTTGTCTATAATCAAGTGGCACAGCGCGGTTATGGCCTGGAGATTGATTTGGAAATTGTAGAAGAAAAATCATAATTAAGTAAAAATACATGGAAACAACAAACTCAAATCATAGCGCTAAGTTTGCTTTTTTCTACATGCTTAGTTTGGTGGCGCTGATATTTACAGCGCTTTCCGCCGGGATGATTATTTTTCAAATTATAAACAAGCTGATCCCGGACGTACCCGGGTTTTTTCAGGGCGGTTTTTCCGATTCCAGCCTTAAATACGCGATCTCCCAGATGATCATTGCCGCGCCGATTTTTTTCCTGACCATGCGCCAGATCCATCGCTATCTTTATTCCGGCGAGCTGGACAATAACTCCGGCATCCGCAAGTGGCTGACGTATTTTATGCTTTTTGTTTCCAGCGTGGTGCTGATTGGCTGGCTGATAGGCACTTTAAACAGCTTCATGCAAGGCGAATTGACTACCAAGTTTCTTCTTAAAGCGATTACCGCGATCGGCATCAGCGCGACTGTATTCAGCTATTTTCTTTATGACATTAAACGGAAAGAAGTTAAGGGCGTGCGTGACGCGCGGATCCGGATGTTTTTAATAGTTTCCTTAATCATAGTAGTGGCTGCTTTAATCGGGTCATTGTTTGTGGTAGAGTCGCCGGCCGAAGCCAGAAACCGCAAGCTGGACCAACTGGTAATTGAGAATTTTGTCCAGATTGACCAGGCTGTAAATGTGTATTACGCGGAGAATTTCAAGTTGCCGGAAAGTCTGCAGATTATCCAAAATGAATTCAGCTATATCCGCGATGAAGATTTGAGTGATCCGGAAACCAAAGCCGCTTACATCTACAAGATCAGCGATGACAAAACTTATGAGCTTTGCGCCACTTTCCGGACAAGTAATCTTGATGGCAGTGAGAACAACGACTATCGTTTTTATGACAAAAGCTGGCTTCATGATTCCGGAGAGCAGTGCCTTAAGCAAACGGTGCACACGGAGAGAAAAGAACTCCCATTAGAAGCGCGCCCTTTGTTGATTGATTAAAAGTTACATTTTTTCAATAAAACCAGCCGCAAAAAAAATGTTAAACGTTTTAGTGGTTGGTTTTTTGTTTTTAAGTTTAAATATGGTATAATAATTGTTAGACAACAGATAACAGACGGCAGACGACAGAATTGTGTAAAAATTGTTTGTAATAATAAATTTTATTTAAAATATATGCCAATTAAAACTAAAAAGACGAAAAAAACTAAAAAAGTTACTACCAAATTGCCGGCTAAATTGGTTAAGTATTTGGATAAAGCCGGGATTAGCCACGAAATATTGGAACATCGGACAGTATATACGGCCATGGACACGGCCGCGACCATGAAAAAGAAAATAAATGAGATCGCCAAGGCGCTTTATGTAAAAGCGGATAAAGATTATTATGTGGTTATTCTGCCGGCCGATTATAACCTGGATTTTTCCAAACTGTCCAAGTGTTTGTCCGCCAAAGCGGATAAGCCGTATAAAGTGATCAAAATTCCGGGCGAAAAAATAATGCTTAAGGCCTTGAAAATTAAAAAAGGGGCGGTTAGCGCTTTTGGGAATATGCATAAATTGCCGGTGGCCATGGACAAGGGCTTGACCAAAGTGAAGAAAGCGGTTTTTAGCTCCGGGTCGTTTAATCATTCGGTGGAAATGGCGGTAAAGGATTTTATCAAGCTGGAAGAAGCAATAGTCGGTTCGTTTGGAAAGAAGAAAACGGTAAAAAAGCAAAAAGTCGTGAAACCAAAGAGAAAAGTAAAACGGCCGACAAAGAAAGTAGTTGCAAAAAAAAAGAAATAATATTAATGTCATTCTGAGCGTAGCGAAGAATCCCGAGAAATAACCACGGGATCCTCGCGTCGTCGCTGAGGCTCCTCCTCAGGATGACATAAAGTTTTCACGTGATAAAATTCAAATTGGAAAAATTTGAAGGGCCGCTGTCACTGCTGCTCAAGTTGATTGAACACCAGGAGATGGACATTACCCAGGTGAGCATGAGCAAAGTGGCTGACCAGTATGTTGATTACATCCGGTCTAATAACAATATAAATCCGGAAGAAATGGCGGATTTTTTGGTTGTGGCCGCCAGATTGCTTTTGATAAAATCCAAGGCTCTTTTGCCGTATCTATATCCGGAAGAGGAAGAAGAGATTGAAGAGCTGGAGCAGCAGCTTAAGATGTATAAGGAATTTATTGAGGCAAGTAAAGAAATACAAAAAAGACTGGGCAAGAAAATATTTATGTTTGCCAGAGAGTTTAACCGCAAGGCGCTTTTGAATAACGTAAATTTATTCGCGCCGCCCAAGGATCTGGATAAGAACGAAGTTAAAACAGTATTTATTGAGCTTTTAACGAGAATTCAGCCCCCTGAAAAACTGGAAGAAGAAACGATTGGCCATAAGATATCAATTGAGGAGAAAATAATACATATTCAGAAGATGCTTCTTGATCGCATTAAAACCAGCTTTAACGAGGTGTTACAAAAAGCTGAGAATAAAACTGAAATAGTGGTTTCGTTTTTAGCGATTTTAGAGCTTATGCGGCAGAGGGAAATAACCTTGGAACAAAATGAGATGTTTGGTGATATTATAATAAGTAAAAAGTTAGAAAGTTTATAAACTCACCTTACGCACTTATTACGTAAACAAAGTTATAATAAATGTAATTTAAACAAAAACGAGGATAAGAACAAGTTTTATCTTAGCATTTTTGTTTAAATTACATTAATTATAATTTTTTCTAAGGTAAAAATATTTAGTGCGTAAGGTGAGTTATAAAGTTGAAAGTAAGATATGAATATAAAGTCAAAAATAGAATCACTTTTATTTATCTCAGCCAAGCCAATGACAGTTAAGCAACTGGCAACGCTGATTAAGGCCAGGAATGATGAAATTAAAAAAGCAGGTGATGAATTAGTGGAAGAGTATAAAGAAGCCGGGCGCGGAGCGCAGATAATTAAGAACAATAATAAATTCCAGATGGTAAGTTCGCCGGCAAACGCGCGCGTGGTTCAGGAGTTTATCAAAGACGAAACAACCGGCGAGCTTTCCCGGCCAAGCCTGGAGGCCTTGACTATTATTGCCTACCGCGGGCCAATATCAAAGATTGATCTGGATCGGATACGCGGCGTTAATTGCGCGCTGATTATTCGGAATCTGCTGCTCCGGGGCCTGATTGAAGCTAAAACCGATAAAATAAAAAAAGAAATTTATTACACGGTTACTTTTGATTTTATCCGTTTTCTTGGCATCAATGATATTAAGGAATTGCCTGATTATGAGCGATTGCGCAAAGACGATACTATAGACCGAATGTTATCGGACGGAGAGCAAGCAAACAAATCAAAAGAGAAAAATAAATAAATAATAAATAAATAAAATTATAATTCCCCATGCCTTATGTTGTTGTAATTTTTTTCGCGTCTTTGACAGTGTGCGGTTTTTTTATAGGTACGCCGCAGATGCTTCAAGATCATTCCAATTTGGATATTAATTTTCCGGCCGGCCGGGTGCTGGGCGTTGAAGACATAGTGTCTGAACGGCAATTCACTGATTTATTTAAAGAGAATTTTAAATTACCCTTGCCAATGGATATTCATGACCCGATTCCATACCCGCGATCCGAAATATTGCCTTTTGATTGCGGAAACGCGATCGCTTTTGCCATTGATTCTAAAAACGGAGTTGAGCTTTATAGCGAACAAGCGGATAAACAAGTGCCGATTGCCAGTATTACCAAGCTGATGACCGCCTTGGTTTTTTTGGACAATAATCCGGGCTGGGATAAAGAATATCGCGTACTTGACGCGGATCAGATAAACGGCGGGCGGGTTTATGTGTTAGCCGGAGATACAGTTACGTTAAAAGATCTTTTTAATTTGAGTTTGATTGCTTCGGATAATATGGCCACGCGCGGTTTGGTTCGCGCCACCGGATTGGAATTGAATGAATTTGTAGAGCTTATGAACGCCAAAGCTCGTGATCTGGGATTAAAGAACACCGGTTTTGCGGATCCGATCGGAATCGGCGCTAAAAACGTTTCCACGGCCCGCGCCGTAGCTGAATTGTTAAATACGGCTTTGGCAAATGAATATATTGAAAAAGCGGTTAGCCGTTTAAATTATGTATTAACAACCAAAGAGGGTAAAGTGCGCACGGCTTATAGCACTAATAAGATATTAAAAGAATATCCCAGAGAAGAGGTTATTTTGATCGGCGGTAAAACCGGGCATACTGATCTGGCCGGCTATTGTCTGGCTGCTAAATTTAAAGATGAACGTGAAAATGAAGTAATTTTTGTGGTTTTGGGCGAGAGCAGCTCTCCTAAGCGCTTTGCCATGACTAACAATATGCTTGACTGGACACTTGAGAATTACGAGTGGAGATGATATAATTAAATAATGTTTATTAACTCATGTTACGCACTTATCACGTAAAAAAAGTTATAATAAATGTAATTTAAACAAAAACGAGGATAAAAACAAGTTTTATCTTAGCATTTTTGTTTAAATTACATTTATTATAACTTTTTCTAAGATAAAAATATTTAGTGCGTAAGGTGAGTTATTAAATATTTATAGCATTATGAAAAAAACCAATAAAATAATTATTGCCAATTGGAAGATGAAATTAGGCTTAAAGGAGACATTTGATCTGGCCAAAGAGGTAAAAGATAAGTTTAAGGATTTTGACAAAGGTAAAGTTGTTGTTTGCCCTAATTTTGTGTCCCTTTTGGAAGTAAAAAAGATCTTAAAAGGCTCTAATGTAATGGTCGGCGCCCAGGACTCGTTTTGGGAAACGCGCGGCTCCTATACTGGTGAAATTTCGCCTTTAACCCTGGTGGAGGCCGGCTGTGAATACGTAATAGTGGGCCACAGCGAGAGGCGTAAGTTTATGATGGAAAATTATGAAATGATCCATCGGGAAATTAAGGCGATAATGGCGGTTGAAGGGCTGATACCGATTGTCTGTATTGGCGAGAATTGGGATGAACGCAAAACCGATCGCCGCGACTTTGTCCTTTATGATCAGATCCAGCAAGCGCTTTCCGGTGTTGATATTGCCGCTAATCAGGAGATCATTGTCGCTTATGAGCCGATTTGGGCTATTGGCTCCGGCACCGCGATTGAGCCGAGCGAAGCCGAGTATGCCCATAAGATCGTTCGTTTGACATTAAACGATATGTTTGGAATGAAAGCGGTGAATGAGAATTTTAAAATAATTTACGGCGGCAGTATTAACTCCAAAAATGTTAAAAGCTTTACCAGTCTTGAAGACCTGGACGGACTATTGGTCGGCGGAGCCAGTTTGGACCCGGAAGAATTCTACAAGGTCGCTAAAGCAACGCTTAAGTGATTTAATATGTCATCCTGAGGAACGAAGTGACGAAGGATCCCGTCTCTAAATCCACGAGATTCTTCTCCGTCAGCTGGCGGATCAGAATGACAAAAGTAACTATATGCTGGTACATATAAAAGAAATAGTAAAGCACGCGCAGGCTAATAATTACGCGGTCGGGGCTTTTAATATCCATAATTTAGAGTCGGTTCTGGGAGTGGCAAATGCGGCTATGAAAGCCAAGTCAGCCGCGATCATTCAGGTTTCCGAAGGGGCAATAAAATATATGGGCCTTAAGCCGATTACGCATATTGTTTCTACTGTTGCGAAAAATATCGCGACTAATGTGCCGATCGCGCTCCATTTGGATCATGGCAAGGATTTGACTAATTTGTTTGAATGCATTAAGCACGGTTTTTCCTCGGTTCATATTGACGCTTCGCATTTGCCGCTGGATGAGAATATCAGCATTACCAAGCAGGTAGTAGAGCTGGCCCATGGCAAGAAGGTATGGGTGCAAGGCGAGGTTGGTGCTATAATAGGCGGGCATGGAGATATAAACGGCACGATTGAAAATATTCCTATAGCGGACACTAAAGACGTAATAACATTTGTGAATGAAACCAAGGTTGATACGATCGCGGCGGCGATCGGCACGGCTCACGGAGTTTATGATAACGAAGATGTTAAAATAGATCTGCTGAAAGAAATAAAGGCCAAAACAAAAATACCTTTTGTTCTGCATGGCGGTTCCGGAGTGGCTGACGAAATAATTATAAACGCGATCAAAGAGGGCGTTAATATAATAAATATCGGCAGTGATATTAAGATCGCTTTTACCGATGCGATCAAAAAATCGTGCAAAGAAAATCCGGATGAAACTGATCCGCGGAATTTATTAAGGCCCACCATTAAGGCGGTGGAGGATGTAGTGGTTAAATCTATGAACTTGTTCGGCAGCGCCGGACA
>DAOVXE010000165.1 GCA_030636285.1 Candidatus Falkowiibacteriota bacterium
GGGATTTTCTTTTCAATTGGATGCTCCGCTAGATATGGCTTTTGGGCAGACGGCAGACGACAGAAGACAGACAGCAGACAACAGACAGCAGACAACAGAAGAGATAGTGAATCAAACACCACAGTGGGAACTGGAAAAAATAATTAAAGAATATGGGGAGGAGCGGTATGCTAAGCGTATTGCCAAACGGATAGTGGAGGCAAGAAAAGAACGTAATATTAAAACTACTAAAGAATTAGTGGAAATAATCAAACAAGCCGTGCCGGGTAGTTATCGTCACGGCAGGATTCATCCGGCAACGCGCACTTTTCAGGCGCTTAGAATCGCTACCAACGACGAGCTTGGCAATTTACGCGCTGCCCTGGACGCGGCAATTAAAATTTTATCACCTGGCGGAAAAATAGCCATTGTGTCATACCATAGTCTGGAGGACAGGATAGTGAAAAGATTTTTTAAAAAAGAAGCCCGTGACTGTGTTTGTCCGCCCGCGGCCCCGGTTTGTGTTTGCGGCCATAAGGCGCTCATAAAAATTATTACAAAAAAAATCGTTAAGCCGGGCCAGGAAGAAATAAAAGCAAATCCCAAAGCCCGAAGCGCAAAGCTGCGGGTTGCGGAAAAAATTTAATGAAAAAAACAAAAACAAAATATCTGCCGGCTAATGCTCGCGCCAGGAATCGGAGCGTAAATACTAATTCCACAAGATGGCAGCTTGTTAACAAGTTATTGTTAGGGCTGATTGCATTTGCCGGTATTGGTTTTATTATTACTACGAACGATATCGCGGTTCAAGGCTTTGTTTTGGCCGAGCTTAAGTCTGATTTATCAATAATTGAAAAAGCAAATGCCGAATATGAATTAACGGTTTTAAAGCTGGAGTCAATGGCCAGCATAAACGAACGCGCCAAGTCGCTTAGAATGGTAAAGGTGGATAATATTGAATATGTCAGCGTTATTGATACCAGCGTGGCTGTTAAATAATTAATGCTCCATGATTTCTCGCAAAAGAAAAATTAAAAAAACCGCCGGCAATAATCGTCTTAGATTTCTCTTGACGATTATTTTTTTATTGGCCGGACTTATGGGCTATCGGCTCGTTAGCCTGCAGTGGCTGCAGCATGATTGGTACACGGCTTTAGCCAGCGATCAGCATCAGGTATTTAATAAATTGGAGCCGAAACGGGGGCAAATTTTTATGCAAGACACAGTTAATGAAAATATTGAGCTTTTTCCGCTGGCGACTAATAAGGATTTCGCCCTGGTTTATACTGTTCCCAGGGACGTTAACGACGCGCATGGGGCTGCCGAAAAGTTATATGAGATATTTGACAAGGAGAATATTGAAGCAGAAGTAGAGCTGGTTCTGGAAGAAGACGAATATTTTAAAGAGATTGATAGCAACGAGAACTTTAGTCCCAGGGAAGTAAAGGAAAGGCTGGAATTTAAAAATATAAAAAAAGAATTGGAAGTTAAGATTCTTCAGGAAAAAAAAATAAATGAATATCTTCTTAAATTAACTAAGCGCAATGATCCTTATGAGCCCATAAAAAAGAAAGTGGACCAAGACGATCTTGCTAAGCTTATTGAGTTTGATTTTAGCGGGATTGGCTATATATTGGAAAAGCACCGCTATTATCCGAGTGGCGCGGTCGGCTCGCATTTTCTCGGGTTTGTAGGCTATGGCAGCGAGGAGCAGGTGGGCCGTTACGGCCTGGAAGGATTTTTTAACCAGGAATTGTCAGGCAGGCATGGATCAATACTGGCCGAGCGTTCCGCCGGAGGCGAGATGATGATAATTAATGATCGGCGCTATACCAAGCTGGTTGACGGCCATGATCTGGTATTAAGCATTAATCGCTCAATCCAGTTTTTCGCTTGCCAGAAGCTGAAAGAGAGCGCGGAGCAATATGGGGCGGATGGCGGAACGGTTGTTGTAATGGAGCCGAATAGCGGCGCGATCCTGGCTATGTGCTCAATCCCGGATTATGACCCGAATTTTTATAATAAGATTGAGGATGTGAGCAACTATAATAATCCGGCTATCTTTGAGGCATACGAGCCGGGTTCAATATTTAAGGCATTTACCATGGCGGCCGGAATAGACCGGGAAAAGGTTAAGCCCTCAACTACGTATGAAGATAAAGGCTGGATACAGATTGAAGGCTGGCCAAAACCGATCAAAAACTCTGACTACGAAACCCATGGCGGCCATGGAGTAGTGGATATGGTTACGGTTCTTGCCGAGTCCTTAAATACCGGATCAATATTTGTAATGGAAAAAACCGGCGCTGAAGTTTTTGCCGATTATGTGAAAAAATTCGGCTTTGGCGAAAAAATCGGCATTGAGCTGGAAACTGAAGGTATTACTAATATAAAAAATTTGAATCGTAAGCGAATCCGGCCGGTTGAAGCGGCGACTGCTTCGTTCGGGCAGGGTATTACCGCCACCCCGCTGCAAATTATTGCCGCTTTTGGCGCGATCGCCAATGGCGGGATTCTTATGAAGCCGTATTTGGTTGACAGAATAGTTGCTCCGGATGGGAGCGAAGAAAAAACCGCTCCTCATCAGCTGCAGCGGGTGATCCAGGAAAAAACCGCTTTTTTGGTTTCGGGAATGATGGTCAATGTAATTGACAGCGGCCACGCCAGGCTTGCCGGGGTGGACGGCTACTATGTGGCTGGCAAAACCGGAACCGCCCAGGTTGCGGATATGGAAAAAGGCGGCTATTCGGAGACCCGGACTAACCATACCTTTGTCGGCTTTGCTCCGGTTGAGGATCCCGCGTTTGTTATGCTTACCAAGCTGGATAATCCCAAAAATGTTAAATACGCCGCCTCATCGGCCGCGCCTTTATTCGGGGAGATAGCAGAGTTTATTTTGAATTATTATCAAATTCCGAAAGAACGCTGAATTTGGTTAAAAGTTTGTAAAGTTCATAAAGTTAAAGGGATTA
>DAOVXE010000122.1 GCA_030636285.1 Candidatus Falkowiibacteriota bacterium
ATTTGCCCCTTATTTTCTCCTCGTAGTAACTTAAATTCTTTTTTACCACCTGAGCGAATCATTTTTTTCCACTTTTCATTAGACACCTGTTTGCTAAATGTACCTTCTCCCGCTTTAATTTTTGTCTTTCTGGCATGATCAAATTTATAATTACTCATTGATGGCTTTTTTCCCCCACTATTTCCTATCGGTTTTGCACCACCTCCGCCAAAAATAAAATTCATTGCGCTTGCCATATATTCATTAAGGATTAAGAATTAGGATTTAAGAATTAAGAATTAAGCGGCTTCTTGTTGTTCTTCTTCATGTGCCGAAGCCAAAATTGCATCAATTATTTTTCTTCTTTCTTCCAACTCTTTTTCGTTAGTATCATTATCAGTGGCTGGCATTAATTTCTCTTTCAGCGCGTCAATAATCTTACGCGCATCAGCGGCCTGAATATCTAATTCTTTCTGAAAACTTTTAAATAAATTATTTTCTGTAATTTTTCCATTTAAGGCTTTTTCTTCTATAAGGCTATAAACGTCTTCATTAACAATATTTTCTTCTTTCAAGGTTCGAAATACTTTATGTGTATGTTTCCAAAAATAATTTTTACTTACTTCTTTATGTAACTTCTCCTGGCTAAAATCCTCCAAATTAGCTACTTTTTGATTTGTCATATTTTTTACTTATTACTAATTACTTTGAATTATGAAATTCTTAATTCTTAATTTTTCATTATTTATACCTAACCGCCTCCATGGCGCTGATCTTGGCGGCGCGCCGGGCCGGATAAAAACCGGTTATCAGGCCGACAATAGTGGAAAAAGAAATAATAGTAAATACAAACCACCAGGGCGTGGCAAAAAGATCTACTTTTTCCCCGCCCATGGCGCTGGCTAATATATTTATGGCGTAATTAAAAACCTCGCCTCCAGACATCCCGATAAATATCCCTCCTAATCCGCCGATAAAACCAATGATCACTGATTCAGCCAAAAACAAAGTCCATACATCCAGACTGGTCGCCCCCAATGCCTTCATTACGCCAATCTCCTGGGTCCGCTCCAAAAGCGCGATAGTCATGGTGTTAAACATTCCTATAGCTGACACAATAAGCGCAATTACGCCAAAAGAAGCAAGGACTATCTGAACGATCTTGAAGACCTGATTGGCTTGTTCAATAATGTCAGATAAGGCGCTCACGATATAACCGCGCTCAATTATCGCCTCCCGGGTGATGTTTAGGCTTTCTTCGCTTTCTACTTTAACTTTTATCTTGGAATATTTATTAAAACCAAGTTCCTGGCCTAAAGATCGGGGCAAAAACGCATAATTGGAATTTTCTTCTTCAATAATACCAACGACCGTGAACCCGCCTTCTGCTTCAATAAAACTCCTGGCAATACTTCCCTTGTCATTATCATCTTCATCAATAAAAAAAACAAAATTTAACTTTTTATTAAATATTTCTTCATCGCTAACATTGAACAGCTGTAAAGCTGATGATGACAGTATTATCTTCTTATTATCAGCATCTTCGTCTTCGTAAAATTCGCCTTTCTTTATTATCGTTCCGTCCAAACGGAAATAATCCCGATCCGCGAAATTAGCGGTCAGCTCGGTCGCGATATCGTCAATACTCACTTGCGCCTGCGTTGTTACCAATGGGCTTACTTTGTCAACCCCGATCATACCTTTAATATCAAGCAGCGAATCATCCGAGAGTTTTATATTTTCCAGATCACCGGTGCTAATGTCCAGACTTAATAAAGCGTCAGAGGTGGTAATTCTATCCAAAATAAACTGCTGAATACCGTATCCAAGAGATACTAAAAAAAGAATCGTGCCAATACCAACGCTAATACCGAGAATTGTTAAGAATGTCCGCGACCGGTTGGTCCTGAACATACGGGTAGACAGCCTTAAAATATCGGTTACCAGCATACTTTATTTTTTATTACTCCCATTATTATCATTATTTTTATCGTTGTTTTGATCTTTTTCATATTCTTCGGCCACGTCGGATATAAATTTAGTAACTTCGGGTGAAATTCTGTTTAGCGCCTTTTCTGATTCAACAGCCAGATCTTCAGCTTCTTTTATTTCTTTTTCCAGCTCTTCGGACTTGCCCGTTGCCACGCTGACTGCTTTTTCAACTGTGTCAAACGCTGCGCCGGCCTGCGCCAATCGCGCCGCTTCTTCACCGGATAAATACAGCTTATTGTCTTTTGCAGTATCTTCCTTGTCCGCCGTCTTGTCCACCAAAGCTTTAGCGTCGGTGGGAGCCTTAGCGTCGGTGGGAGCCTTAGCTGAGGGGGTGGCCGGTTTGTTTTGCTGGGCCGCGATATTTTTCTCAACCGCAGATAGCCGTGATGATGATTTTGGATCTTCCTTGTCTTCAGGTTTGGCGGCTGCTTTTATTTCATCCATGCTAATTTTCTGCACAATCCCAAATCCAAGAATCAATATCAATTCCAGTTCTTCGGTCATGGCTTTGGCGGTCTTTGAATTTAAACCAACGCCGCCTGTTTTAAAAGACTTATCAAGCTGCTTAAAAAAACCGTTCTTTTGCAGCACTCCGACCAAGCGATCCTTTACGGCTTGCCGCAGCCTATTGATCTGCGCTTCATCCAAATTTTTATAATATTTATAATAGCACGCGCCCAATAAATACCAGGTTACTTTCTTGGCCTTTTCGCCATCATTAAGCTTTTTGTGTTTGCCTTGCTCGTCTTTTCGTTTACGCTCTTCCTGATAAATATAATACGCGGTACGAATTATCCGATTAACCCGCCTTAATATTTTCTCGGCTGTCCGCACGTCAAAGCCAACCCCGTTTTCCATTGAATTTTTTCTAAGTATGTCAAAAAATTCTTCCTGGCTGATCGTCCCCAGCAGCCGCCGTTGGATCACATCTTCCAATATTTTTGTTTCTTCCATATTACGGCTGGAAATAAAATGATGGGCAAAGGCTTTGGCCTTATAGGGCATGATCAAAATATTTATTTGTTCCGGAGTCAGGCCGTGATAGGCGCGCATCAAATCGTTGATCTCGGCAGTCGGTGATTTTGGCGCCAGCTCGTTTTTGTCCTTTTTCTTCTTGTCCCGGTTGATCACTTCCCTGGTGATTATCCCGTCTTTCATATAGAATATCCGGTCGCCATGGGTCAAATATTCAGGGTTATGAGTAACCAAAATTATAGTTTTCTTTTCTTTTTCATTAAGCTCCCCCAAAATGTCCAACACGTTCTTGGCTGACACTGAATCAAGATTACCAACAGGCTCATCGGCCAGTATTATCTTTGGGTTGTTAACAATCGCCCGGGCAATACCAATGCGCTGCATCTGCCCGCCGGACAATTCGGTAGGAATTTTTTTAGCTTGTTTAAGTATGCCAAAACGCTCTAACAGCTGCCTTCCCCACTTATTGCGCTTACCCTTGCTAATATTAACAAATAGTTGCGGTAAAACCACGTTATCAAGCACGCTAAGGCTGGTGATTATATTATACTGCTGAAAGATCATCCCGACCTGGCTGCGATGATACATGGCAAAATCATACTTGCTCATGGTTGATATATCCTGGCCGGAAACAACCATTGAACCGGTATCAGGTTTTTCCAAACCGGCAATTAC
>DAOVXE010000127.1 GCA_030636285.1 Candidatus Falkowiibacteriota bacterium
CCTGGCGGAGTATTTTTAATCGGCGGCGGAACAAAATTAAAAAATATTGTTGAAGTCGCCAAGAAATCTTTGCGACTTCCGGTTAGTTTGGGAACAAACAAGAATATCGCGACAATTATTGATAAGGTTAATGATACGGAATATTTAAATGCTTTGGGCTTGGTGGTTTGGGGTAATAATTTATCTGAAAATACCGGTCGTTCATCTTTAAAATTACCGGGCGGCGCTGATGTCGGAAAGGGCGTAAAAAAAGTTAAAGATTGGTTTAAGTCATTAATCCCTTAGTGTATAAAAAATTTATACGCTGTTTAGATAAATAGTCTTGATATTTTTTAATAAATATTATAAAATGATATTAATTAACTAATATCTTAAAATACATATATGGCTGAAGTAAAACCAGAATTAGAAACTTTTGCTAAAATTAAAGTAGTCGGTGTTGGCGGCGGCGGCGGCGCTGGATTAAATCGCATGATTGACGCGGGTGTTAAAGGCGTGGAATTTATCGCGGTCAATACCGATGTGCAGGCATTGCACTACAATAAAGCCGGAAAAAAAATTCATATTGGAAAAAC
Organism: Candidatus Falkowiibacteriota bacterium; assembly: GCA_030636285.1. The sequence continues at coordinate 576 of DAOVXE010000127.1, forward strand.
AGTTACTCGCGGCTTAGGCGCGGGCATGAATCCTGAATTGGGAGGACAAGCAGCTGAGGAATCGCAAAATGAAGTAAGAGACGCGTTAAAGGATGCTGACATGGTTTTTGTTACTTGCGGTCTTGGGGGCGGAACAGGTAGTGGCGCCAGTCCGATTGTAGCTGAAATCGCACGTGATTTGGGCGCTCTTACTGTCGCTGTTGTTACCAAGCCTTTTGCTTTTGAAGGTGTGCAGCGAAAGAATATTGCCGAAAGAGGATTGTCTGAGCTGGCTGATAAAGTTGATACCATAATTACCATTCCTAATGATAAATTATTGCAAGTTATCGATAAAAAAACTTCACTTTTGGACGCGTTTATGGTTGTTGATGATGTGTTGCAGCAAGGAGTGCAGGGAATTGCCGAGTTAATTACTGTTCCCGGCTTAATTAATGTTGATTTTGCCGATGTAAAAGCGGTAATGGCTAACGCGGGCTCTGCTTTAATGGGCATTGGCAAGGCAAGCGGTGAAAACAAAGCGATTGAAGCGGCTAAAACAGCAATAAATTCTCCTCTTTTGGAAATGAATATTGAAGGCGCCAGAGGAATTTTATTTACAATTACCGGAGGAGTTAACCTGGGAATGACAGAAGTAGGCGAAGCCGCTAAAATTATTACGGCTGCCGCAGAAGAAGACGCGAAAATAATTTTTGGCGCTGTAATTGATCCAAAAATGAAAGACGAACTAAAAATTACCGTAGTCGCTACCGGCTTTGACGGACAAATCGGTTCTAACAGGCGCGTAATTGAAAAAGAAAGATCTTATACCGGAAACGCATATATTGCCGAAAAGGAAGCCGAGAAAATGGAAAAAAAAGAAAAAAGCAAAATATCTTCTTTGAAAGCCGCGCAAGCGGAACCTGCCAAGAAAAAAGAGATTGCAAGCGACGCGGAAGAAGACGAATTAGGCATCCCGGCGTTTATTCGGAAAAAGATGATGTAGGGGTAAAATATCTTAAAAATATTGTTAGTGGAATAACCAAAAATATTAATAAAAAGACAGATAGATTTATCCGTCTTTTTATTTTTACCTAATATTTAACAAAATAAAAAGTATTGATAATTATTTTTATATGCAGTATACTGTTAGTATGCAAGATAAAAAAAATATAAAATCTATAACAAAAGTATTGGCTGGATACACCTTTAGAACCGCGCTAAAATCAGAAGAGAGTGGGAATATTTTAGTTGTTCAGACCAAAGATATATCTGACGATTTATATATTGACGATAAACAATTAGTAAAAATAAATCATCAAATATTTAAAACCAATGCCTTGATTAAAGAAGGTGATGTAATTATTTCGGTTAGAGGAAAGTTCAGGGCGGGTGTTTATAAAGGAAGCCTGAAAAATATTATCGCATCGTCTTCGGTTTATATTTTACGGCCATTTGAAGAAAAAGTAACCCCTGAATATTTAGTAATATATTTAAATTCAACCGCCGGGCAGAAAGAAATTAATAAATTTTTAACAGGGGGAGCTATTAAAATCATACTTAGGAAAGATTTAGAGAATATTAATGTTGTTATTCCGGAAATAAGAGAACAGCAAGTTATTGTAAATTTATATAAAAATAAAATCGCGCTTCAAAGTAAATTAGATACTAAAAAAATATTAATCAATAATATTGCTGAATCTGCAATCAGCAAAATATTAAATAAATAATATGTCTAGTAAAGTTATCAACCAAGATCAATTAAATTCAATTCTTTGGGCGGCCGCTGATTCGTCTAGATCCTCTTTGTCGGCCGATGTTTATAAAAATTATGTGCTTATAATGCTTTTTTATAAGTACTTAAGCGATTTATCTAAAAAACGATACGAAAAATATAAAGAAAGATTTGGCGATAATGAGGCGCGTATTCAGGAGAAGATGAAAGCAGATCGCTTTTATTTACCGCCAAAAACCTCTTTTGATTACATTTATAGCATCGTTGAGCATGACAATATCGGAGAAGAGATTAATAAGGCATTGGACAAAATAGAAGATCATAATAAGCAAAAACTAGAAGGTATTTTAACATCTCTTGATTTTAATTCTGAAAATACACTTGGTAAATTAGAGCAACGAAATAGAATGATTAGGCATTTAATTCATGACTTTTATAAAATAGATTTAAGAAATGTTAATGATGATATTATTGGTAATTCTTATATGTACATGATTGAAAAGTTTGGCGCTGATGCCGGCAAAAAAGCGGGAGAGTTTTTTACAGTTCGTCGGGTCGCTCAACTTTTAGCAAAACTTGCTCAACCCAAAGACGGAGACAGAATATGTGATCCTGCCATGGGATCAGGAGGACTGCTTTTGCTGGCTGGCGAAGAGATTGAAAAACAAGGGTCAAAAAATTATGCCTTGTATGGGCAAGAGTCAACTGGTTCAACCTATCAATTAGCTAGGATGAATATGTTTTTGCATGGCAGAGATTCAGCTAGACTTGAGTGGGGCGATACTTTGAATAACCCGCAGTTAACAGAAAATGACAAGTTGATGAGGTTCGATCTCACGATTGCAAACCCTCCTTTCTCCCTTAAAAAATGGGGAGCTGAAAATGCAACAGGCGACAAATATAATAGATTTTGGCGCGGTATTCCGCCCAAGGATAAGGGCGATTTTGCTTTTATATCCCATATGGTGGAAGTTGCTAAGCCAAAACAGGGGCGAGTTGCCGTTATCGTTCCGCACGGCGTTTTGTTTAGGGGCGGCGCTGAAGGTAAAATTCGCCAGTCTATGCTTGAGGAGAATATAATTGATGCTGTTATTGGTTTACCGGCCGGACTTTTTCAAACTACGGGTATTCCGGTGGCAATTTTGATATTAGACAGATCAAGAGAAAAAGGCGGAGTTAATGAAGGTAAAAAAGATATTTTATTTATTGAAGCATCTAAGGAGTATGTACCC
>DAOVXE010000172.1 GCA_030636285.1 Candidatus Falkowiibacteriota bacterium
CGACTATGACAGCAATACTTACAATACTGTCCAAATCGGAGAGCAATGCTGGATGGCGGAGAATTTAATGGTTTTGCATAACGCGGATGGAACTGATCCTGACGATACAGGAGATCCGGACACCAGACCGCCGACAAATTATGACGACGCGGATTGGGAAGAAACCGAGGGCTATTTATACAATTGGCAAGCCGCGATGAACGGCACAACTACGGAAGGCGCCCAAGGCATTTGCCCGACTGGCTGGCATGTTCCGACTGACACGGAATGGAAAACATTGGAAGGAACAGTTGATTCCACTTATGGGGTAGGTAACAGTGAATGGGATGGCACCGGCTGGCGCGGGGATGACGCGGGCAGGGAATTAAAAGCGGCTAATAATGTTAATGGTAAGACTGGAGCCACTAACGGAGATGATGGCTATGGTTTTACTAGCTTGCTGGCCGGCTATTGGCACAACTCTGGCGCGTTCAGCGGTCGCGGCGCGGACGCGATCTTTTGGTCATCGTTGCAGCATTATTCCTCTAACGCGTGGGCCCGCAACTTGAATTCGTCTGACGCGACGGTCAACCGGGCTTACGGCGATAAGGGCGGCGGTTTTTCTGTTCGTTGCCTTAAGGATTGATTTTGAACTACACGAATTTTTTTAAGAAGGAAAAATAAATTTTATATCCCTCTTTAAAAATATCCTTGTAGTTAAAACAATTATGGCTCCTTATCAAACAAATAAAGAAAAATTGTCAGGGACAAATTACGCGGAAGTTAGAAACCAAGCGTTGTTTATTTTTAATAAAATAAAAAAAAAGGACTAAACGAAAGCCCTATGTTAAATCTGCTTATTTTAACAAACAAAAAGTATTCTTTGATTATTTCTGGATGCATTTATTTCAGAAAAGACCGAAAGAAAGATTGCAAAGATTACTATATTTTGAAGCAGCTATTGAGCTAATAAGATATTCAAGAAATCATCCTTGTTCTAAACAAAATCCTAATATGGAACGAGAAATTCTCCATCGTTTCGCGGGATTAACTAAAAATAAAGAGCGATTTTATGTTCAGATAAAAGAAAATAAGCGAAACAATAAAAAATATTTTATATCCTGTTTTCCTTTAAAATAAAAAAACCTTCCGCCAAAGAAGTGGAGTGTATAAACTCCTGGCCGAAGACTTTTTATGCTATCAGTATAGCAAGCCGGTATAATTTGTCAAGACTTGTTGTGTGGATAACTTTTTTTCCAGTATAACTACAAGGATATTTTTAAGAGGGATAATTATAAAATCCCTCTTACAAACATCCTTGTAGTTAAAATATTATGCTTTATCCCGATATCACATATACTATACGCCAAGTTGTTTTTGATATTTATAATAATATTGCCGGCAATTGGAGTGAAGAAATGTATGAGAAAATGTTATTTGACGCGTTAATTGGCAAAGGATTAAAAGTTGAGTCGCAGGTGGAATATACGGTGTTTTATAAGGAAAATAAAGTCGGGCTTTATAGAACTGATTTAATCGTTGAAGATAAAATTATTTTGGAATTGAAAGTTGCGCCGGAAATATTTCCTTTGCATCAGGCGCAGATCATTTCTTATTTAAAAGTGACCGGCTTAAAGCTGGCGATGCTGATTAATTTCGGCGGCGCTGAAATTTATATTAAGGCATTCCCCAGTAAATTTGGAATTCATAACTACAGGGATGTTTGCAGGAAGGATAATTATAAAATCCCTCTTAAAAACATCCCTGTAGTTAAAACTTCTGTAGTTAAATTTGAGCGGCGATTAAATATTAATTTTGATATAAATAAAGTAAATTTACCCGCAAAAGATAAAATTTTAATTCAGCCGTTTTTAATAATCAGCAAGGAAATTTTAGAAATATTAGGTCCGGGCTATTTTCACCAAATTTATCGCAGAGCTTTTTGGGACGAGTTGAAATATAACAATATTAATTTTGAATGGATAAAACAATTGGAATTAAAATATCAAGAAAAAGTTTATGACAGCAAAGAAGTTAAATTTTTTAAGATAAACAATTTATTAATTTCCATTATTGCGGTGAACAGCTTGAATAGTTTGATAGTTAATCGTTTTTCAAAGTATATTAAGCATTATAAATGCAGTAATGGTTTGATTATTAATTTTAATAATACCGTGGTTGACTTTAGGTATTTTTAATAACTACAAGGATGTTTTTAAGAGGGATACTTATAAAATCCTTCTTAAAAATATCCCTGTAGTTAAATCCTTGTAGTTAAAATATCAAACTGTTATAATAATAATATGTTAAAAAAAGCCATAAATTTTATAAAATATAATAACGCCGCTTTGTTAATATTGCTGGCGATTTTCGCGCTTGGCTCAGGCGTTTGGGCGCAAACCGAAGCCGGTCAGGAATTTATCGGGGAAAAACAGGAAGAAATCAAGGGCATAGACAATACTTTGCTTTTAAGCGTTGATTTGGATAATTTTGACATGGATTTTAAAATTGAAAGAATAACAGAAGATGATAAATATTATTTTGTCGCTTATACTTATTTGGATTTGGTAAAAACGGATGATGCTTGGGAATATTTGTTAAATGAAAAAATCAGGAAAGTATCTTTAAAAATAAAAAAAGATTTGGGCGCTTATTTGGCTGAAGAATTAAAAGAAGAGTATGACGCAAGAGTAAAGACATTAAAGCAAGAACAGAAAATAGCTTTGGAAAAAGGCAAAGAAACAAGAACGGAAGTTGTTGATTATTCCGGCTTAATCGGAAAAACTTTAAAATTAAGCGAGAAAATATTTTTTGGTTATGAATCTGTTAAAAGGCGTGAAATTCC
>DAOVXE010000175.1 GCA_030636285.1 Candidatus Falkowiibacteriota bacterium
AAAATTTATTTTTGTTTTTATTTTACTCATATATCCCAATTATACTATTTTTTTGGATTGTTGTATAATTGGGGCAGCTGAGTAGTTACAAATTTTTTAGAAAAATTTCCTCAAAATCTGAAAATTTCGTTACAAAACTTATTATACAGTGGGTCTATAACAAAAACCGGTTAAACCAGTTTTTATATTTTTATATTCAATTATTTCTATTTACACTGTCTTTTATACAGCTCCAGAGTATTTTTAAGCGTTAAGGCCACTGTCATTGGCCCTACGCCGCCCGGCACCGGAGAAATATAAGCCGCTTTTTCTTTACAGCTTTCTGCGTCCACGTCGCCTTTGACCGACCCCATATCGCGGGTAATACCCACATCAATAATTACTACATCTTCCTTGATCATGCTGCCGGTTATTAGCTTTGGTTGTCCGATCGCCGGGATCAGCACATCCGCTTCCAGACATCGCTCCACCAAATCTTCAGCATCCGGCTTAACAACCAAGGCGCTGGCGCCACGGCAAGACAAAGTTTTGGCCAGTGAATTGCCGAAAATTTTGCTGTTGCTGATAATTGTTACTATTTTATATTCCAGCTCATAGTCAATTGACTTTAGCATCTCCAGAATCGCTTCAAATACCGGAGGTAAAATTAATCCTGAATCGCAAGTATTTTTTATTGGTTCTATGTTTATGGCATGAAAACGATCCACGTCTTTTTCCGGTTTTATCCGGGCAATTATGGCGTCAACGTCGTAATCCTTATCTTTGGGCAAAGGCAATTGCACCATTATCGCGTCAATTTCTTTGTCATTATTTAAAAAATCAATCATTTCTAATAATTTTTTCTGTCCTGAATTTTCTGCGCATTTATATAAATGAGTATCAATGCCGACTAATTTCGCTGTGTTGATTTTTTTGTCTACATAAAGCAAAGAGTCAGCGTTTTTACCAACCAAAATAACGGCCAGATTCGGCCGTTGGTTCAAACAATTGATTTTATCTTTGTTAAGCTTAAGGATTTCTTTAACGATTTTATCTTTTATTTCTTCTGCTAAAGCTTGTCCGTCAATAATTTGAGCATTCATAGATTATACGTTCTAAGGGCCTAAGAAAAAATAATATCCCCACTTCGCGCTCATATTCACATCATCTAAACTTCTAAAAATTCTCAACGTATCTCGATATGTTTCAAATTTTTACAAGTTTATCTAATGCAAATATGAACACGAATTGGGAATGTTATTTTTACTTAAGCCCTAAATACTTGGTATTGGGAAGTTAAGGCACATTGTCTTTACTTCTTCTTTAATTGATGTTAGTTTATTTTGATTATTTTTGTTATTTAAAGCATTATCAATCCAAACGGCGATCTGTTCCATTTCCGCTTCTTTCATTCCCCTGGTGGTAATCGCCGGCGTGCCGATCCGGATACCGCTTGGATTGTAAGGCGGGTTGGGATCGTTCGGGATGGTGGAACGGGAAATAGAAATGCCGACTTGCTCCAGCGTTTGTTCCGCGTCTTTGCCAACCAGGCCGTTCTTACTCAAATCAATAACGATCAAATGGTTGTCAGTGCCGTTGGAAATTATTTTATAGCCTAAATTTATTAATTTGTCTGACAAAGCCTGGCAATTTTTAATAACTTGCCTGGCGTATATTTTAAATTCAGGTTTCTGCGCCTCGCCAAAAGCCACTGCTTTAGCGGCCGTAATATGGTCGTGCGGACCGCCCTGCATTCCGGGGAAAACCGCCCTGTCAATTTTTTTGGCATGCTCGGTTTTGCACATTATCATCGCCCCCCTTGGGCCGCGCAAAGTCTTGTGGGTCGTGGTTGACACAACATCAAATATCGGTACCGGGTTATCCATCTCGTTCGCGGCGATCAGGCCGGCGGTATGGGCAATGTCGGCAAAAGCGATCGCGCCTACCTGATCGGCAATTTCTTTAAAGCGCTGCCATTCTATTTCCCTTGAGTAAGCCGAGTAGCCGGCGACTATCATTTTTGGCTTTTCTTTCCTGGCAATGTTTTCTACCGCGTCCATATCAACTCTGCCGGTTTCCGAGTCTGCCGAGTACTGGACAAAATCATAAAGCAGGCCGGAAAAATTAACCGGATGGCCGTGTGACAGATGTCCGCCATGGTCAAGTCTTAATCCTAATACTTTATCGCCAGGCTTTAAAAAAGCAAAATACACAGAGGCATTAGCTGGTGAGCCGGAAAGGGGCTGCACGTTTACGTGTTCGGCCTGGAATAATTTCTTGGCTCGCTCAATCGCGATCGTTTCCACGTTATCAATTATTTGGTTGCCGCCATAATAGCGCTTGCCCGGATAGCCTTCGGAGTACTTATTGGTCAGAACCGTGGCCATTGCTTCCAGTACGGCTTTTGATACGTAATTCTCACTGGCAATCAGCTCCATCTCTTCAGTCTGCCGCTTAACCTCTCTTTCAATATTTAAAAAAATCTCACTATCCTGATTTTTTAAATTAGTATAATTCATATTTTTGTATTTAATCGCAGCCCCTAGGGGAATCGAAGACCCGCCCTCTCAACCTTTGAATAATAGGGTAAAGTTTGAAAATCGGACCAAAAATGTTAGAATTCATTTATGAAACGATCTCAAACAAAGTGTCCGAAATGTTCTAAATCAAGATTTTGGGAAACAAAAGATAATAGACTGAAATGTAAAAATTGTCGTTATGTTTTTACAAAAAAGTGGGTCATACGCAATATATGGTTCTAGCTAAATAATTTGGCCACCCGGAATAGAAAGAATTTCTTGTCGCGCACACCTCTAACCAA
>DAOVXE010000005.1 GCA_030636285.1 Candidatus Falkowiibacteriota bacterium
AACCTGTAGCTATGGCGGGCAAGCCCGCCGACGCTTTTGCGGTGATGCGGAATCTGGGACTCGGAATATCTAATGCTGATTTTGGCAAGCTATCAGAATAAAACCTGTAGCTATGGCGGGCAAGCCCGCCGACGCTTTTTCGGTAATGCGCGCGCTCGGGCTGGGGATCAGTAATAGTGATTTTGAAGCGTTATAAACATGAATAAATTTAAAACTTACAATATAATCACAATCGGGTGCCAAATGAACAAGAGTGATTCTGAGAGGATAGCCGGGCATTTTGAAGAGCAGGGGATGAGACCCGAGGCAGACAAGTATAAAGCCGATGTGGTGGTGTTAACGACCTGCGGGGTAAGGCAATCGGCCGAAGATCGGGTTTACGGTTTTGTTCCCAGGATAAAAAAAGAAAATCCAGGCTGTTTTCTAATTCTTACCGGATGCTTGTCAATGAGGAGCGACGTAAAAAAGCGTTTAGGCGATTTGGTTGATTTATGGATGCCGATAGGGGAAATATCAAATATCAAATATCAAATAAATTCCAAATTCAAAATCTCAAATTCCAAACAAGACAATTGTAGTTATTTGGAATTAAAAGCAAAGTATAGTTCCGCTTTTAGCGCGTTTGTGCCGATCGGGAACGGCTGTAATAATTATTGTTCTTATTGCGTGGTGCCTTATGCTCGCGGGCGAGAAAAGTATCGGCAAGCCGAGGATATAATAAACGAAGTTAAGGATTTGGCAAATAAAGGATATAAAGAGATTACGTTGATTGCGCAGAATGTGAACAGTTATAAAGTTAAAAGTAAAAAGTTAAAAGTAGTTGATTTTTCAAAATTATTGCGATTGATAAATGATATTCCAGGTGAGTTTTGGGTGCGGTTCGCGACGAGCCATCCTAAGGATATGAGCGATGAGCTGATTGAAACGATCGCTGAATGCGAGCGTGTTTGTGAACACGTGCATTTGCCGGCTCAGGCCGGAGATGATAAGGTTCTTAAAGCTATGAATAGAAAATACACCAGAGAAGAATATTTAATATTAATTAAAAAAATAAGACAATGTTGTAATGATAAAATGCCCTTTGGGTACAAATCAAATCCAAAATTGAAAATTTTTAATTCAAATAATTGGGTTGCGCCGGTTTCTATTACAACTGATATTATTGTCGGGTTCCCCGGGGAGACCAAAGAGCAGTTTGAAAATACGGTTAAACTTTTCAAAGAAGTTAAATTTGATATGGCCTATATCGCCCGGTACAGCCCGCGGCCCGGAACCGCGGCAGCCAAATTGAAAGACAACGTGCCTAAACAAGAAAAAAAGCGCCGTGAAGCCGCTTTGATGAAAATACTGCGCAAGACAGCTTTGGAAAATAATAAAAAATATATTGGAAAAACGGTTAAGGTTTTAGTTGAGAAAAAAGGCAAGGACGGTGATTGGTTTGGTAAGACAAGGACATTTAAAAATGTTAAAATAGACGACAGACCCGCCCGCAACGCGAGCGTAGCGAGGCGGGCGCGGCAGCAGACGGCAGAGAGTTTGTCGGGTAAGTTTGTGGAAGTTAAAATAATTAAGGTAAAGGATTTTGGTATGAAAGGGAAATTAGTATGAGAAGATAACTGCTCACCGGACATATAAAGTATTAAAAAAACACTGTCATTCTGAACGTAGCGTAGCGAAGTGAAGAATCTCGAGAATATCATAAGACGCTAAATTCAACGGGATTCTTCGCTGTCGCTCAGAATGACAGTGAGCAATTATATGATAGGCAATAGACAAAAGCAAAAAATTATCGTGATTGTCGGGACAACCGGAAGCGGAAAAACCGCGCTGGCGGTTGATTTGGCGTGGAAATTCAACGGCGAGGTGATCTCGGCGGACAGCAGGCAAGTGTATAAGTATATGGATATTGGGACAGGGAAAGACTTGGATGAATATATGATTAGACGGCAGAGAGCAGACGGCAGAGAGCAGACGGTAGAGAGCAGACGGCAGGATATTAAGATAGCTAGTCACTGCATTGATCTTGTGCATCCGAATACGGAGTTTAATTTGGGAAAATGGAAAAAGCAGGCCGAGAAGGCGATCAGGGAAATCAGCAAGCGCCATAGAGTGCCGATCGTGGCCGGCGGAACCGGTTTGTACGCGCAGGCTCTGGTTGATAACTATAATTTATTAAGCCAAAGCAAGCCGGATAAAAAGCAACGCGCGCGGCTGGAAAAGATGAGCGCAGAAAAATTATTTGAAAAATTGTTAAAGTTAAACGAAAAAATGGCATTAAGGCTTAATGTTAGTGATAAGATGAACAAAAGACGTTTAATTCGTAAGATAGAAATTTTGTTAGACGACAGAGAGCAGACGGCAGACGGCAGAAAACAGACGACAGAGAGCAGACGGCAGGGTTATGATTCACTTGTGCTGGGTATAACTTGGCCGGCAGATGTGCTTAAGGAGAGGATACTAAAAAGAATAAATGATCGGCTGGAAAAAGAAGATATGTTAGGGGAAGTGGAGCGTTTACACACGGATCATAAAGTAAGCTGGAAACGGTTAAGTAATTTTGGTTTGGAATATAAATATTTAAGCGCTTATCTTCAGGGAGAAATTAGTTATAAAGATATGGTGCTTGATTTAGCCAGGGCGACTTATCAATTTAGCCGGCGGCAAATGACCTGGCTTAGGCGCTGGGAGCGGCAGGGCCGGAAGATTTATTGGGTAAAGAATAAGACAGAGGCAAGGAAGGCGGCCAGACAATTTTTAAAATAATTTTTTTATAATTTTTGAAACCAATATTGGGTTTGCTTTTCCTTTGGTGCTTGCCATAGTCTGTCCGATAAAGAATTTTAATACTGTTTCTTTGCCGTTTTTATATTCTTCAGCCTGCTTGGGATTATCAGCTATCACTTGCTTGATAGTTTTTTCAAGTTCAGCCTCATCGTCAATTTGCTCCAAACCCATATCCTGCATTATGTTGCCGGGATCTCCTCCATTCTTATACATTTGGGCCAAAATTTTGGTGCCGGCCGAAGAATTGATTTTCTCCTGATAAACCAGGGCGATCAGTTCGGCAAAATTTTCCGGGGTAATTTTGATATCTTTAATAGATAGATTGTCCTTGTTTAGATGGGTAAACAGCTCTGATATCAGCCAATTGCCGGCCGCGCGCGCCAGTTTGCGTTTTTGGCGCTCCCATTTATCGCCATTAGAATCAATCCAGGCGCGAAGCTCGGATATTACTTTTTCGGTATAATCAGCCAGATATTTGTCGCTGACCAAAATGGCGGCCGCTTCTTCGCTTAGATTATACTGCTTTATAAAACGCTCTTTCTTTTTTGGCGGCAATTCAATAATATTGGTTTTTATCTCTTTAAGCCAGCTGGCATCAATTTTTATCGGGGGAATGTCCGGCTCAGGGAAGTAGCGGTAATCAGCTGAAGTTTCTTTCACGCGCTGGCTTACGGTAATATTTTTTTTGTCGTTCCAGCCGCGGGTTTCCTGAATAAGTTTTTCATTATTTTCAATCGCGTTGATCTGCCTTTTGATCTCGTAGTTAATTGCTTTTTCCACGGCCTTGAAAGAATTAATATTTTTAACTTCTATTTTGGGATTTAATTTATAATCGCCAAGCGCGCGGATCTCACCGTCTTTATATTCCCATTCATCTTTTTCCTGGACGCTGACATTGGCTTCGCAGCGCATTTCGCCTTTTTCCATGTCCGCGTTGGAGATATCCAGATATCTTAAGATCTGCTGGTAGGTCTGGCAGAATTTTTTCGCTTCTTCGGCTGACTCAATGATCGGTTCGGTAACCAGCTCTAGGAGCGGAGTGCCGGCGCGGTTAAAGTCAATAAGCGAATAGCTTTTTCCCATTGGATGGGTGTTTTTGCCAGTGTCTTCTTCCAGATGAACGCGGGTAATGTCAATATCGCGGCCATTAACCTTAAGGCTGGCATCATAAACAAAGGGCAGATCATATTGCGATATTTGGTAGCCTTTGGGCAGGTCCGGATAAAAATAATTCTTGCGGTCAAATTTTGAAAGCTTGTTTATTTTTCCTTTTAGCGCCAAACCTAAAAGCAAAGCCAATTCTATGGCCTTGTAGTTCGGCGTCGGAAGAGTGCCGGGATGGCCCAGGCAGATCGGGCAGGTGTTTTCGTTCGGCTTTTTGCCCACCGGGTCGTTATCGCAAGCGCAGAACATTTTCCGCTTGGTTTTTAGCCCGGCATGGATCTCCAAACCGATTATAATATCGTATTTCATGGATTATATATTGATACTGTTTTCGTTATCAGTATATTGATGAATAATAGAAGCGATTAGCGTTTGATAAGGAATTCCTTTTTTTATTGCTTTTGACTTTACTTTTTGCAAATCTTTTTCAGACAAACGAATATTGATATTTTTTGATTTTTTTAAGGTATTATCAGCGATTTTTTCAAATTTAGCTTTTTCTTTTTTAAACTGTGCTTTACTGATGGTTTTTAATTTACCCCCTTCAAACTCTTTTAGTATCTTCTTTTCTTCTTTGTCTAATTCATAATATTTCATATAGTTTATGTTAATTATTTAAGATATTTTTTAGTAGCTTTGCGGCTGGGAATTATGGTTTTTAAAAATATTTTATTATTATCCTCAATAAAAGGGACTAAATAAGCATAATTATTAATATTTATGATAAATATTTTTTGATTTGAATATTTTTTTGAATTCGGATGATTAATAATAGCTATAATTTTTTTTGATTCAATAGCGATAATTACATCCTCAAAGCAAATATCTCGCTCAATTTTTAGTTTTTCATTTTTTTTATAGTCCCAATCAAAATATTTCATAATTATATTTTATGACAGATAGTATTATTTGTCAAGAAAAAAAGCCGCCTTAAATTATCAGACGGTTTTTATTAAGGGTGGCATTATTTATCAGTATTAATAAGCAATAATTTACCAATAGCCTGGCCGGGAATGATATTTAAAAATTCAGAATTAGTATTTTTTATCTCAATCTTGATCTCCTGGTCAAATGACCGGTTTATTATTTTGATCGGCTTATGGTTTATATCAATGATCCAGCCAAAGGCCTGGGGCAGGAGTAATATTTTTATGCCGGTCACAACATCCATGGTTGAGCCGGGTGGAATTGAATAATAGTCAGCCGCGGTAAGCAGATAGCTGTTATCAAGCGCGTTGAATTGGGGCGCGAGCGCTAATTCCGAGAGTTTTATAAATTCCACTGTTTGGCGTTTTTTAGCTTTAGGTTTGTCTGTGACAGGTTCATACGGCATTTGCTCAATATGATGCTCCTGAATTTTTAACAAAGGCCGAATTTTGGCCCTGAGCATTTCGTTAATTTCATCTTTGGGCATGATCCGGCCGTTTCTGGCGCATTTGATTACCATAATTTCCGGATAAAGGCCGGCCAGCTCTAAATATATTTTTTCCGCCTCACGCAAATGGTTAATGCTTTTTTCATGAATATCATTGGTTTTACCCTGCCAATCTTCACTTTGCCTCATTAGCGCCATTGCCTGGGAAATTTCGGTCTCAACATGCAGGAATAAAACCGCGTCCGGCTGAGGGATATTAAATAGCTTGTATTCAAAGTTCCTGACCCAATCATAAAAAGCGCTTCTGTCCAGCTTGTTATTGATCTTGCCGCCCTGATGGGCCAGGTTGGAGGTTATATACCTGTCAGCTAAAACTATTTTGCCTTCACGCAGATACTTTTTAATTTTAAAACTGGCATCATAGCGGTCAATTGCGTAAAATACTGAAGCTATGTAAGGGCTGACATCTTTGGCTTTGCCGTATTTGCCTTCCAGATATTCTTCCACCATGCCGGCGGATTTTGTGTTATATTGCGGAAAAGCGATTGTTTCCACGGCCAGACCGGCGTATTCCAGCCATTTTTTAAGCAAAGCGGTTTGAGTGGCTTTGCCTGAACCGTCTGTTCCGTCAATAACAATAAATTTACCTTTATGTTGTTCTAAATTATAATTGTTCATAAACATATAATATTAGCCAATGCTTATACTTATTAACTCACCTTATGCACTAAATATTTTTACCTTAGAAAAAGTTATAATTAATGTAATTTAAACAAAAATGCTAAGATAAAACTTGTTCTTATCCTCGTTTTTGTTTAAATTACATTTATTATAACTTTTTTTACGTGATTAGCACGTAAGGTGAGTTATTAAATAAGCATAAGCGTAAGTCCTAAATATATAATATTTGGAATTTATGGTTTTGACAACCAAAAATGTCAAATTTTATAAACGTAGATATATAAAAGAAGCGCAATAAAGCGCTCCTCCTTGTGTTATATGATGTTAATACGCGAATTCGAATTATTTTAAGATATTATTTTTAATATCTCATCAGTGACTTGAGCGATTGATTTTTCGCCGTTGATTTGGTAAAAGATCTTTTTATTTTTATAATATTCTATTAATGGTTCAGTCTGGTTATGGTAGATCTTTAAGCGCTGCTTGATCGCTTTTGGCTGGTCGTCATCGCGGATGATCAGTTCAGTATTGCAGTGATCGCAGATATTATTGTTTTTGGGCGCGCGGCTTACCAAGTGATAGACATCACCGCATTTTGGGCAGGATCGGCGGCTGCTGATGCGCTTAAGCGAGGTTTTGTCACTGATCCAGATTTCCAGGGCATAATTTAAGGATGTAATAGAATTTAAGTATTCGGCCTGCCCCAGATCGCGCGGATAGCCGTCCAGAATAAAACCGTTTTTAACATCGGATCTTTGCAGCCTTTTTCTAATAATAGGGTCAATGATCTCACCAGGCACTAAGTCGCCGTTATTTATGATAGAGGCGATTTTTTTACCCAGCTTGGTTTGTTTTTTTATATGCTCGCGAAAAATAACACCGGTTGAAATATGGGGAATATTGAATTTATTGGATAGGATCTCTGTTTGCGTCCCTTTGCCTGACCCTTGCGGACCGAATATAATTATGTTCATTGGTTTTTTAATACTTTATAATGGAGCATTATTGAGCTGGTATTAAGTTTTTTCATTTCCAATAATTTTAGTTTCGCGTCCAGGCTTTTACTGAAAATCCCCAGCCCCTGGCCAAAGATAAGCGGCTCTATGGTTATGATCATTTCGTCAACCAAATTTTTTTCCAAAAACAGTGAGTTTAAAAAAGCGCCGCCGCCCAGAATGGCTTGGGTATGTCCTTCTGATTCCAGCTCATCCAGTACGGCCTTGGGTTCGCCTGTCACCCATTTGACCCCCTTTATTGGTTTTGGATCTTTTTTAAGAGTAAACACGACATTAAGGCGGCCCGGCAGGGGAGCGGGAAAGGTATTAAAAGTGGAATCACCGAATATTACCACGCCGATCTCATTGGATATTTTATGGAATAAGCGCTTGTCTTCCGGGCTGGTCCAATCCGGAAAATGATTTGAATTTTTAGCGATCAAGCCGTCAGCGGTAACGGCCATCATTAAGGTTATTTTCATGGTTTGTATATTATACAGTGAGTTTATTATTTGCCGGAGCTGGCAAAACGTTTGGCGCCGCGTTGAGTGTTGTCCTCAATTTTGGCTTTAACCGGATCCAAAAGTTCTATTTTTTGAATTAATAATTGGGCGATCTTTTCACCTTTTTTAATATTGTAAATTTTTTTAGTGGTGTTAGCCAAATGAATTGTTAATTCACCCCGAAATCCGGAATCAATTACTCCGCCCAGAGTTTTAATTCCGGCCTTGCCCATAGAGCCCCGATCCCAGACAAGTCCAACGTGTCCATTGGGGATAGCCAGTTTTATACCGGTTTTTATAATAGCCGGTTGGTTTGGCTCCAGAGCTTTATCTTCTACGCAATAAATATCCAGACCCGCGTCACCCGCGTAAGAACGGGTGGGGAGTTTCGCGTCTTGGTGGATTAGCTGGACAGGCAAATTCATTATTATAAGCGACTTCTTAAACAGTCTCTAAATATTTTTTTATTAATAAATCAATTTGTTGATAAAGTTCATTAAAATTTTCGTTGTTATCAATGGTTTCATCAGCGGTTTTCATAACTTCCGGAATTTCAGCGTCAGCTTCTTTTTGGCCGTCTGTTAAAAATTCCTCGTAAGTTTTATCGGAATCGCCTTTATTTTCGTTTCTTTCTACCAATCTTTCGTATCTGGTTTTTGGGTCTGCTTGAATTTGAATTAATACAAAGCCTTCTATTTCTCTCAAGTATTTAATATCAGCATGTCTTCTGACGCCGTCAATAGAAATTATATTTTTTTTGGCTTTTTTCGCGTCTTCGGATATTACCTTAGATAATACGTCTTCCCCAAAATTTTTCCGGAGCAGTGTTGACATCCGTTGCATGCTATCCCGAGAAATTGGATAATAAACGCGGTTTAATATGTCGCGGAGAATGGTAGAAAAACGAAGAGTCTTGGCCTGATATTTATTTTCTAAATATTTATTAATTGTGCTTTTGCCGGAAGCTATTTGGCCAACCAGCCCGATAATTAGTTTCTTTTTCATATTTATACTGATATTGGGGCTTTGATCGGTGGATATGGATCATAGCCTTCAAGAGTAAAGTCCTTATGTTTAAAGCTAAAAATATCTTTAACCTTTGGATCAATGATCATTTTGGGGATATTTTTGGGTTCACGGCTAAGCTGTTCGCGGACTTGATCAAAGTGATTGTTATATATATGGACATCGCCGAAAGTATGGATGAATTCACCCGGCTTAAGGCCGGCTACCTGGGCCATCATCATTGTGAAAAGCGCGTAGGAAGCGATGTTAAACGGTACGCCCAAAAAGACATCCGCGCTGCGCTGGTAGAGCTGGCATGACAATTTGCCGTTAATAACATAAAAATGAAATAAAGTATGGCAGGGCGGAGGAGCCGAGATACTGCCTTCAATCAAAGTTTTTAAATCCCCGAGATTCCAGCCGCTAATGATAATGCGCCTGGAATTGGGATTGTTTTTAATCTGCTCAACCGCGTCGCTGATTTGGTTTATTTTGGTCCCGTCATTAGCTTCCCAGGCGATCCATTGCTTGCCGTAAACCGGCCCGAGATTGCCCCACTTGTCGGCAAAACTATTATCATTTTTGATTTTGTCGATAAAATTCTTTTTTTCCTCATGCCATTCGTCAGAATACATGGGGAATTTATTTTCAAGCTTATTGGCTTTGAGATATGGTTGATACACCCATTCGTCCCAGATGTGCACGTCGTTATCCGCTAAATATTTAATATTGGTTGAACCGGACAGGAACCAGATCAACTCGTGGATTATTCCGCGGATAAAGACCTTTTTTGTGGTTAAAAGAGGATAGCCTTGGCTTAGATCAAAGCGCATTTGGTAGCCAAACCAGCTTCTGGTGCCGGTGCCGGTGCGGTCGCCTTTGTCAGTGCCATGGTCAAGGATATGTTGCAGGAGATTTAAATATTGTTTCATATTTTTATGATTATTACATGTCTTCGTAGGTGGTCATTTTGTCGTTTAACAAATCAAATTTTATATTTGCTTCTTTAAAAATTTCTTTAGAGCGGGCGCCGCCATGGTAATCCTGGGCGCAGACCACGCGTTTAATGCCGGTATTTATGATCATCTTGGCGCAGACGTAGCAGGGAGTCATTTTGCAGTATAAAGTAGAGCCGTCCAGTCTGGCGCCGAAGCGGGCGGCTTGGGCAATGGCGTTTTGCTCGGCATGAGTAGTGCGGATGCAGTGGCGGGACCGGGTGCCATCCTCGTTGATTACGGTATGCATCTCATGGCCGGCTTCATCACAGTGCGGCAAGCCGACAGGGGAGCCAACATAGCCGGTGGAAACGATATGTTTATTATGGACAATAACGCAGCCGGCGTGTCCGCGGTCGCAGGTGCCGCGTGAGCCGATAACCTTGGTTAAACTCATAAAATATTCATCCCAACTGGGCCGCTGGTGTTTTTTCTTAGCTGTATTTTTATCAGGCATAAAAATTTTTAAAATAATGTTTAATAGATAAAAAGAAAGGATATATTTGCATATATCCTTTCTTTAATTCATGGAATGAGCAGGGGATGCTTAAATATTTTAGCAGAATTTGAAAGCGAGTACAAATGTGGATAAGTTAGGCGATAACAACTTTGATGCCCGGACCCATGCTTGAGCTGATTGAAATGTTCTCAATATAAGCGCCTTTTGCCTTTGTTGGTTTGGCTTTCATAATTGCTTTTAGTATGGCCCGGTAATTATCTGTTAGTTTTTCATTATCAAAGCTTACTTTACCAATAGAGACATGGATATTGCCTGTGTCGTCATTTTTAAAGCTGACTTTGCCTTTTTTTAATTCCTTGACCGCTTTGGCCGGATCAGGCGTAACAGTCTCATTCTTCGGACTGGGCATTAGGCCGCGCGTGCCAAGAATACGCGCGATTTGAGACAGGTTTTTCATAATTGTTGGTTCGGCGACCGCGACTTCAAAGTCAGTCTTTTCGCTTTTCTTGATTTTTGCGATCAAGTCTTCTCCGCCAAAAAGGTCAGCCCCTGCCTGTTTAACTTCCTTTTCTTTATCCGGCGTGACAAAAGCGGCGACGCGGATGGTTTTGCCGGTTCCGTGAGGCAGTGAAACAGCGGCGCGAACCTGCTGTTCGCCTTTTTTCGGGTCTATTCCTAATCGGAAATGAATTTCTACAGTGGCATCAAATTTGGTTTTACTAAGGCTCTTGGTTAATTTAACAGCCTCATCAATCTCATAGGTTTTGGTTTTGTCAAATTCCGGAGACGAAAGATCTTTCGTTCTTACCTTAGACGCGGATTTTTTTACTTTGCTTTTTTCTTTTTTCATAGTCGTCTTTCGTGGTGCAAGCGAGTTAGAAAGTTTGTAAAGTTATAAAGTTTATAAAGTGTTAAATAATCTTACTTTACAAATTTTCAACTTTTCAACTTTTAAACTAAATTCTCTCCCACAAAATTAATAATATATTAAATTTAAAAATGATAGAAATTAGAATTTCTTTCGATTTTTGCTTTCTACTTTCTATTTTTTACTTAACTTCCACCCCCATTTGTCTGGCAGTGCCTTCAATGATTTTCATTGCCTGTTTAACGTCATTGGTATTCAGGTCAGGGAGTTTGATCTCGGCGATTTCTTTGACTTGCGCGAGCGTTAACTGGCCGTTTTTTTCCAGATTAGGCTTGCCAGAGCCTTTTTTGATCTTGGCGTATTTTTTGATCAATTCGGCTGCCAGCGGGGTTTTGGTAATAAAAGTAAAGCTGCGGTCTTCAAAAACCGTGATCTCCACCGGGACAATATCGCCCATTTTATCCTTGGTTTTATTATTAAAGGCGGTGCAGAATTCCTGGATATTAAGGCCATGCTGGCCAAGAGCCGGACCAACCGGAGGAGCCGGGTTTGCCTGCCCGGCCGGAATTTGCAGTTTTATTAATGTTAGTATTTTTTTAGCCATACACAAATTAAATACACAGATCACAGATATATGTTCTTGTTAATAAAACATTTATCTGTAATAAGTGTTTTATAATATTTTAGAAACCAATATCATTACAAAATATTTTTCTATCATTTGTATAAATATACCTTTTTGGTTTAAATTTTTCTTCACAAAAATTTACTATGTATAATATTTCGTATTTGGTTGTTTTTAAATATTCTATAGTTTGACGAATGTCATCCATTGTTAAAAAGGGTTTTGCTTTTAATTCAATAATGATTTTATTTTCAACTAATATATCAGGTAAATAATATGTTATTAGCTTGCCTGTGTCCAGTGAATATTTATTAATCTTTGGTTTATTTTTAAATTCAATTTTTCTTAAACCAATTAATTCAATTAAAACTCGGTGATAAAAATTTTCGCGATGATTTGGGCCATATTTATTCCTAATATCATAAAAACAACCCATTAATTTTTCACTTAATGCTTTTTCTAAGAACATATTCTCCTTGTATTACGCATTTATAAAACGCGGATTACAGATATATGTTTTTGTTAATATAAATATGTATCTGTGATCTGTGTTCTATGTATGTGTTATATTTTTTTAATTTGTAAAAAGTCCAGCTCTACCGGGGTTTCGCGGCCAAACATGGAAACCAGCACTTTGACCTTGCCTTTGGATTCGTCAACGTTTATAACCTTGCCTTCCAGGTTTTTAAACGGACCGTCAATAATGCGCACCGGAGAGCCTTCACTGACATCCACCTTATATTTCGGTTCTTCCACGCCCATTCGTTTTTGCAGTTCTTTGACTTCTTTTTCGCTGATCGGCGTCGGGATGGTGCCGGTGCCGATAAAGCCGGTAACGTTCGGTGTATTTCTGACAACATACCAGGATTCGTCGGTTACGATCATTTCCACCAGAACATAGCCGGGGAAGATCTTTTCTTCCACGACTTTGCGTTTGCCGTTTTTAATGCGAATTTTTTTTTCAGACGGAATCAGAATATTGTAGATCTTATCTTCCATATCCATGGATTCAATGCGCTGTTTCAGGTTTTTCTCCACATTTTCCTCATATCCGGAATAGGTGTGAAGAACATACCAGCGGCGTCCTTGATGTAAGGTTTGTTTAGCCATAATTGTTTCGCTTCGCGAAAGCCCCGCTACTCCGCCAGCTGGCGGATGGGGCATATACGAATTTTATTTATACAATCTAGCGATTCTATTAATTTAAAATGAAGTCCAGGCCATAAGAGAAGATGAAGTCCAGACTGCCAAGAAAAGCGGCAACCGCCAGACTGACTCCGACAACCATAAGAGTATAATTCTTGGTCTCTTTTTTAGTCGGCCAGGTAACCTTTTTCATCTCTTCAATTGAGCCTTTGATATAATTAACAAGTTTTGCCATATAATTGTTATAAGATTAAGGTAATTAAAAACAAGCCTTGCTTTGGCCTGTTTTAGCTTATTTATATAATACTTTAAACTAAATAAACTGTCAAGGGATTTTTTATTTGACAAAACCTACTGATTGGGTATGATATGGAGGTGAAGTTTTCAACAATGACAACTTATGGCGTACGGGCGATGATCGCTTTG
>DAOVXE010000105.1 GCA_030636285.1 Candidatus Falkowiibacteriota bacterium
AATTTTGGCCTATATTACCACATAAGCAAAAATTTTTTCTGCAAAATTTCCTCAAAATCTGAAAATTTCGCTACGCGACTTATTATGCAGTGAGTCTAATTATTTAAAATGGAATGAAAAATATATTAGCACTCGGCACGTAAGAGTGCTAATTTAACTATAACGCACCTTAAGAAAGGTGTCAAGGGGGGTGTTTTATACTGAGATATACTGTTGTATAGCGAAATCACGAGATTTAATTTTACAAACTATAAGGCATTTTTTGAGTTTAAAAAATTAAAAAATAGCTAATGTTAAATAAAAATATAGCTATAGCTATTGACAAATTATTAATTTAATGATATGGTCAAAAAATTAGTCAAACCCTACATTAAATATTGACTAATACCTGTTAGGAGCTTGAGGTGCAATCGTGCAAACGCTCTAGGTGCCGCAGATGAGTTGGCGCCGAAATGTTCTTTTTAACGAACGCCTGGCAGATGAGTCCGGGTAAAACAAAAGGAGATAAAAAAATGGCAGCAACAAATGAAATCAGTTCGTACCTAAAGGCAGTTAAGGGTGAGGAAACAGTAACACTACACGTGAATGGTCAGGGTTTAAAATTTTTGGGCGCAAGTGTAGAGGCAAGCGTTGAGCCGGGATATGATGAAAAGGCGCCGATTACGTTTGTGCCTCCCAAAAAAGGAACCCTCGGTCTCATTGCGGTGTCTGCTAAATTTAGCGACATCTATTTTCCATTTTTTCTTAAAATCGGCTGGAAGGACGAAAAACCGCATATCTACGCCCAAGACAAAGATGAGCCTTGGATTCCGCCGAGAGGGAAGCTTGCCCAGATAACCAGCAAAGGAAAAGCTTTGTCCGTAAAAATTGACGGGGAATGGTACGTAACCAGCTCGTATGGCGCAAAGGGAAACATAGTGTCTGTATCAGCCGGAAATTTAATTTGCCGATATTTGGTATCTGAGGGCAAAGAGTCAGAAAAACTTGCCGAAGAAATCAAGAAAGAGGCGGAGGAAATCAGGAAAATGGAAGTTGCGCGTGGAGAAGAATTGTCGGAAAAAGCTAAAATTGTTGAGCTTGAGAAAAAAGTTCATGGTTTGGAAGCAGAGATTACTCGTAAAGAAGGTTATATCGAGCTGACAAATATAAGAATAGCTGATCTTATTGATAATTTCCGACGCGTAGAGTCTGAAATTGAAAATGCGGAGTCTGAAATTAAAAATAAGGACAAAATGATTTTAGAGATTACAAACTTAGTTGAAAAGTCTGGCTTTGGAAATCTAGCTAGAACCATTCAGAAGATCAATAATTTGGTCGATGAATATGAATATAAAAAAGCTTGAGTAAATTTTTCTCAGGCAAAAAAATACCGGTTACACAGTGGAGGATGTGTAATCGGTTTTTCTTTTAATTTAGTGTTATATTAATAAATAAAAAAAACAGACTGCTGTCTGTTTTCTGTTATCTGCTTTCTGCTATCTCTTTATTCAATAATATCCAAACTCTTATCACAATAAGCGCAATAGCCTTTTTTATCCAGTCTTTCAACGTGGCGGCCAAAACGGCGAATCGCCAATTCAGAGCATTTAGGGCAATAAGTGTTTTCTTTCTGATCGCCCGGGACATTGCCGACATAAACGTATTTCAGGCCCGCGCTTTTAGCTATCTCATACGCTTCATAGATCATATCCTCGCCGGTTTCCGGCAGATCCTTAAGCCGCCAGGATATTGACGGAGAAAACCTGCTAATATGCCAAGGCGTGTCAGTGTCCAGTTCGGAAGCTATAAAATCAACCAGTTTCTCAAGCATTTCAACGCCGCTGCTTAAAGACGGGATTATCAAGGTTGTAATTTCCAAATGAACCTGTTCATCTTTAAGCCGTTTTAAATTACGCAATATCGGAGCCAGTTTAGCTTTACAATGAGAGCGATAAAAATCATCGTCAAAAGATTTCAGATCAACATTGATCGCGTCCAGATAGGGGAGGATCGCGTCCAGGCATTTGTCGCTCATATAACCGTTGGAAACCCAGACATTTTTGATTTTATTAGCGTAGGCGATTTTCATCGTGTCCAGGATAAATTCCGTATTTGTCGTTGGTTCATTATAAGTATATGAAATAGAGGGGCAGCTGTCGCCGATCGCGTTTTCTACGATCTTTTCCGGAGATATTTCATCAGATGACTCCAGCAGCTTATTAACTTGCTTTGGCTGGCTGGCGGAAAAATTAAGGCAGTTAGGGCAGAAAAAATTGCAGCCATAAGTGCCGATGGAATAGGTTATGGTGCCGGGCAAGAAATGAAACAAGGGTTTTTTTTCAATCGGATCAATATCACTATAGACACCGCGGCCATAAACCAGGGAATATAATTCCCCCTGATCATTTACCCGCACAGTGCAAATACCGGCTTTGCCTTTTTCTATCCGGCACTGGTGGTGGCAAAGATGGCATTTAACGGTTTTGCCATCGGTTGTGTAAAATTGGGCTTTTTTCATTATGCTAATTTATAACTTTAAAATATCATAAATTATTGCCTATGGCAAGGAAATCAGATATAATCAAATTATGATTAATATTAAGTCAAAAAATAAAATTATAAATATACTGGGCGTTAACATTGATAATTATTCCAAACTTGAGCTGCGCGAACTGCTTGGTTCTTTTTTAAGCGGGAATAAACAGAATTTAATTGTTACGCCAAATCCGGAAATAATCCTTAAGGCCGGCCATGACGAAGAATTATTTTATATTATTAATAATTCTAAGTTAAGGATTCCTGATGGCAGCGGCCTTTGGTTTGCCAACATCGCGCTTGGCGGGTTTTTACACCGGACTACCGGAGTATGGCTAACCAGGGAAATTCTTAAGCTTGCTCAAAAGAAATATCGTGTAGTGATATTTAATTGGGTGGACGGTCTTAATAACAGTAAAAGCTTAAAAACTGAACTTGAAAAAAAATATCCTGATATTAAATATTTGATATTTGATATTAAAAGGGAAAGATGTAAAATAGATTGGGATAAAGTTAAGAAGTTTAAACCAAATATCGCGTTTTGCACTTTGGGCGCGCCGTATCAGGAAAAGTTTCTTTTTCATAATTTGCGTAATATGCCCAGTATTAAAATAGCGGCCGCAATCGGCGGAACTTTTGATTTTCTAACCGGACGGGTTAAAAGAGCGCCCAAAATTATGAGAATACTGTTTATTGAATGGATCTGGCGCGTTATTAAGCAATCCAGGGGCAAAAAGATCTGGCGCTTAAAGCGTATTTATAGGGCGGCTGTAATTTTTCCGCTTAAATTCTGCAAATGGCGTTTTATTTTACCGTTTAAATACCGAACCAATGTTTCTTGTCTACTCTATAAAAAAGAAAATAACAAATATAAAATTTTTATTGTTGAAAGAGCGGATGATCCCGGACATTGGCAATTGCCGCAAGGCGGTTTGGACCGGCTAAGCCTTAAAGAGGCCGGATTAAAAGAGCTAAGAGAAGAAACAAATAATAATAGATTTTCTTTTAAAAACCAATACCAAAATTTGCATAAATATAAATTTCCTATAGATTCGCCCAAGCATCGGGGCGCGATATATATGAAGCGCACCGGCTACAAAGGGCAAAAACAGGGATTGATCATTGTTGAATTTATAGGTGAAGACAAGGATATTAAAATTAATTATTGGGACCACGCGGCCTGGAAATGGGCTGACCCGGACAACATTATGGGCATAATTCATAAACATCGCCAAAAAGCCATGCGAAAATATTTAGAAAAATTTAAACAAATAATAATAAATAAATGACACTAGAAGAGATAATAAAAAAAGAGAGAAAAGAATGCGATTTAATTATATTTGACGCTATCCGCGATAATAATGGCAAGGGAATTACTTTAAAAAAATTTATAAAATTATTAGGGGGCTGTCGCCAAAGTCAATCTAAATTTTTTTGATAAAAATTCAACAGGAATTAAACACGATACAGCTTAATTTTTGTTGATTTTTTATCAACTTCT
>DAOVXE010000011.1 GCA_030636285.1 Candidatus Falkowiibacteriota bacterium
ATTCCGTACCGCGTGCTGGGTCGGCTTGGTTTTCATTTCCCCGATTTTAGACGGAATCGGCAAGTAAGATACCATTACAAAAAGTACGTCGTCCGGGTTCTCCAGATGCATATAGCGAGCCGCCTCAAGAAACAATAAATTCTCATACTCCCCGGCTGTGCCTCCAACCTCAATCACCATTATCTCTGCCCCGGTCTTTTTAACCGCCTCCTCAATGCGGCGCCTGATCTCCATTGGCACATGCGGCACTACCTGCACGCATTTCCCGTCATATTCCAAATTCCGCTCTTTTTGGATCACGGTCTGGTAAACCCGGCCGGTGGTCATATAATTCTCCCGATAAATATTCTGATTTAAAAACCGCTCATAATTGCCAATATCCTGGTCGGTTTCATCGCCGTCTTCGGTAACAAATACTTCGCCATGTTCAACCGGATTCATTGTGCCGGCGTCAACATTAACATAAGGGTCAACTTTTATACAGCTTACTCTGTAGCCTTTGGATAATAAAATCCGGCCGATTGAGGCCGTGGTTACACCCTTTCCAACCCCGGAAAGGACACCGCCAATCACGAATATATATTTTGTGTTTGGCTTTCTTCGCCTCGCCGCAGCCTTCTTGTCCTCCGAAGCTTTAGCGGAGGGGGAGGCAAAGGCGGGTTTCTTTTTAATTTTTTTGGGTTTCATATAGGGGATGCAATATATTATTATTGTCATCCTGAGCGTCAGCGAAAGATCTCGTCTTTAGTCCACGAGATTCTTCACTTCGTTCAGAATGACAGACTTAGGATGACAGTTGCTTATATTAATCTGTTTTCTCTTTCAAAACTTCCAGCTTTATTATAGCTTTTTCCTTGCCAAAACGCAATTCTACCGTATGCTTGCCAAATCTTTTAATTGGCTGTTTTAGCCTTATTTCATAAGGCTCTACGTTATATTTTTGAATCTTTAATTCCCTGGCAATCGCCTTTTTATCCAAACCGGCATAAAGGGTGCCGGCATCGTTTACCTTGGCGCTAACAATAATTCGTTTACGATCCAGTTTTCCGGCTAACTTAATTTTATCCTTGCCGGCTTGTTTCTCTTGTTTTTTTCGCTTAATCGCCTGAGCGCTTAGCATATTCAGGGTATGTTTGGTAACAATATCAACTATGCCTTTGGGGATTAAATAATTACGGGCATAACCTTCCGGAACCTCTTTAATATCGCCCTTTTGACCTAGCTTGGGTATTGATTGTAGTAGTACCACCTTCATATGTTTATATTAACTTTTTTGAATTACGAAACGCTTTTTTTTGTCATTCCGAGCCCGCAGGCGAGGAATCCCTTAACCGCGGATAGCGTACAAATCAAATTTAAGAGATTTCTCTCTCCGCTTCGCTTTGTTCGAAATGACAAATATAATTGATTTTATTTATCTTCAGTTGAAGTGCTAATATCAAAATCAGCTGATTCAGGCGTGGATGTTGAGATTTCTTCCCCTTTAAGCAGAGCCACGGCCGCGTCAAGCTGGGGATCATTATTTGCTTCATAATCTTCAATCGTTAGATCAATTTCATAATCCGGCATGATCCCCTCATCATTAATACTCCGCCCAAGAGGCGTCAGCCATTTAGCGACCGTAATCTTTACGGACGAGCCGTCATCAAACTTGTTTAAGGTCTGAACCGAACCCTTGCCAAAAGTCTGTTTGCCAACAACAACCGCATTGTCATAATCCTGAAGCGCGCCAGATACGATTTCGGAGGCTGACGCGCTACCCTGGTTGACCAGGACAACAGTTGGAAAATCTTTAAGCCTGGCCCGGCCTCTGGCTAAATGCTCTATCATGCGCTCGTCGCTATATTTCTCTGTTACCACGACGCTATCTTCTATCCACTCGCTGGAAATCTCAATCGCCGTATCCAGATACCCGCCCGGGTTATTTCTAAGATCAAGAATTATCCCTTCCGGATTATTGTTGATGATATCACGCACCGCCTGATTGAATAATTTCTGTGTGTCATTATTAAAATTCGTAATTTTGATAGAATATATCCCGTCATCACGCAGATTGGTCCTTACGCTGCTGACCACTATTTTGCCTCTGGTAATGGTTATTTCCCTTACCTGATCTTCGTTTTCGCGCTTAATTGCCAAAACTACGTTCGTGTCTTTGGGTCCGCGAATCTTGCTGACCGCTTCGTCAATGGAAATCCCCATAGTGCTTTCTTCGTCAATGGCCAGGACTAAATCGCCGGCGCGCAGACCGGCCTTTTCCGCCGGCATATCCGGCAACGGGGCGATAATTGTTAAAATATCGTTCTTAATACCGATCTCCGCGCCTATTCCTTCAAATGTTCCTTTTAAATCATCCTGAAATTCACGCGCGATTTTCGGATCCATAAAAACCGTATATGGATCGCCGATGGACGACACTAACCCCTTGAGCGCGCCGTAAAATAAAACTTTTTCATTCAGATCTTCTTTATCAACATAAGTTTCTTCAATCGCGTCCCAAACTTCCCAAAAAAGATCAAAATCTATATCCTGGCTGATCGTGCCGGGCTTAATTTCCTGATATTTGCCCAACAGCTTACCCACATAGACAACTTCTTTGGCTGCCAGATCTTTCAATATTTCATTTTTCCCGGTTAAATACACTCCGGCGCCAAAACTGATCCACAGCAATATGATCACTAATATTATCCAGATAATCCGCTTAATTTTTTTTGATTTTATATTTTTCTCCATACACAATAAACAAAATGATTTTTACCTAATTAAGTTTAACATATTTATCAAAAACAAGGCAAGCTTTTTAAATTGATTATACACTTGTATTTTATCCAAAATAACCCTAATATATAATTATAATTATAATTTAATAAAAATAAATTCATGTCTAACTTTATAATTAACGGAGGGAAAAAATTATCCGGTAAAATAAAAACAAACTCAGCTAAAAATTCCGCGGTGGCTATTCTCTGCGCTACAGCGATGATAAAAGGAAAGACCAGTTTGGTAAATATGCCGGTTATTGAAGAAGTCAAACGCGTTATTGAGATACTTGTGTCCCTGGGGATAAGCGCGCGCCGGACAGGAAAACATGAACTTGAAATTATTAATCCCTGGAATTTGAATTCTGACAATATCAACCGCGAATCATTTATAAAAACCAGATCAGGACTGCTGCTTATGGGCGCTCTGCTTTCGCAGCAAGATAAATTTACTTTGCCCAATGCCAGCGGCTGCAAACTGGGCAAGCGCACGGTCAGCCCTTATACCATCGCCCTGAAACATTTGGGAATTGAGGTAAGCTGCAGTGATGACCACTACGAAATAAACAAAAAAAACATAAAATCCAACGAATTTACAATGTACGAAACCAGCGACACGGCCACGGAAAATACCATAATGGCGGCCGCGCTGGCCCCTGGCAAAACAATTATCCATTTCGCGTCCTTTAACTACATGGTACAGGATCTTTGTGTCTTTCTTAAACAGGCCGGGGCAAAAATCAAGGGAATCGGCACTCAAACCCTAAAAATTACAGGCGTAAATAAATTAAAACCGGTTAAAAACTATCCCATAATGCCGGATCCGATTGAAAGCATGGCCTTTATTTCAATAGCCATTACAACAAAATCCAAGCTAAAAATTACCCACTGCCCGATAGACTTCCTGCGTTTGGAGCTGGAAAAATTAAGATTAATGGGGCAAAAATTCAATATTAGCCAGCCTTACAAATCTGACAATAAATATTTTGACTTAGTTGATATTACTATTAAACCAAGCAAATTAAACGCCCTGCCGGATAAACTGCACCCGCTTCCATACCCGGGTCTAAATATAGATAACCTGCCCTTATTCATTCCAATTTTAACTCAAGTGAATGGAACTACCATGGTTCACGATTGGATTTACGAAAACCGGGCGATTTATTATACCGAGCTTAACAAGCTGGGCGCGAATATTATACTTCTGGATCCGCATCGGGTGACCGTAACCGGTCCAAGTGAACTAAAGAGCAACGAAATAATATGCCCCCCGGCGATTCGCCCCTCCCTAAATTTACTCATCTGTATGCTAGCGGCCAAGGGCCGATCAATTTTAAGGAATTCTTATTCCATTGACCGGGGCTATGAAAATATTGTGGGCCGGCTTAATAAACTTGGCGCCGATATCGAAGCAACCGAAAAATTAAACTTTTAAAACATTTTATTGTTGTCATCCTGAGGGCGAAGCCCGAAGGATCCCGTGGTTATTTCTCGGGATTCTTCACTCTCGCTCGCGCTCGGGTTCAGAATGACACTATTATGAATTTAAACCAACGGAGACTGCTCTATATTCTTTTTATAATCGCTTTTTTGATTATAACACCTCTAATTTCTCTTTATGCCACCGGCTATAAAATAGGCGGTGATTTTCGCATCCAAAAAACCGGAATATTAATACTTGATACTGAGCCAAAGGGAGCCAATATATCCCTTAACGGCAAACAGCTGCGCCGCCCTTTAGCCAGCTTCTTTAACCAGACTCAATCGCGTATTACCACTCCCACTAAAATTAAGAACCTATTACCCGGGGAATATGATGTTCAGCTTGAGTTGCCCGGCCATTGGCCTTGGCAAAAAAAATTAGTGGTTGAATCAGGGCAATCCACTTATGCCGAAGACGTAGTATTGTTTAAAAATGACATTCCCAGGCTGATAAATAGCGGCCAATACGACAATATCGCGTTATCACCGGACGATAAATACTTAACAGCCAGAAAAGGCAACGGTTTTATCTGGCTTGAGCTAAAAAATGAAAATATTCAAACTACTGCCGATACTACCGCCGAGCCGGATGATAGACAAGTTAGCTACCAATGGCCGCCTGACAACAATCATTTAATCGCTAATAACTTTTTGATTAATTTAAGCGGCTCAACCGTTAATTATGATTTATCTGTTGCTATCAGTTCAAAAATCACTAAAATCAAATGGCAGGATGATGATAATTTAATTTATAAACTAAACAATAGCCTCCAAAGCTATAACATTAATAACAAAAAAATAGATATTATTAAAAGCAATCTTGTGTTTGACGATTTTTTACTAAAAAATCCAAATATATTTACCGTAGCCAGAGGGGAGCAGAATACCGCGCTATCAATTTGGAATTTTGATAATAATGATCCGCTAAGCAGTATTAACCTGCCAAAAGCCGAATATCGCTTTGAGCATCCAGGCCATGATCTATTAAACCTCTACGATGCCAGGCATCAGATGCTTTATTTAATAGATCCTTTTTCTACTTTTAAAAAGCTTAAAGATATTATCAGTAATATAACGCAGAGCGTATGGATAGATAATAATTCTCTGCTTTATTGCAATGACTTTGAAATCTGGCTATATGACGCGCGCGGCCAGAATCGTACGCTACTGACCCGCATCAGCGAGCCGATCAAAAAAATAATCTGGCACCCCAGTAATAATTACGTGATTTACGCGACGAAAAACAATATCAACATAATTGAGCTTGACAAGCGGGACAAATTCAATATCACCCGCCTCCTGGAGCTTGACGACATTAAAAGCCCGACACTGGACCAGGCCGGCGAAACTTTGTATTTCTCAGCCAGCGCTGATAACCAGGAAGGGATTTATAAATTAACAATACAGTAAGCACGCTGAGGTAATAAAAAAACACTTGTCATTCTGAGCGAAGCGAAGAATCCCGTGGGTATATCCTCGAGATCCTTCGCCCCGAAGACTTGGGACTCAGGATGACATGTGTTTTTTTCGTGTTTTTTCGTGTCTACTTCTTACATACTTCCTTATTAAAAAAATCCATTAATTCTTTGCCGATGTCTTTCCTGTCCATGGCGTATTTTAGCGAGGTTATCAAATAATTAAGCGGATCCCCGGTTGTCAGCCATTCGCCGTCCTCAACCTTTTTAGCGTAGAAATCACCGCCGTCTTCAATATATTTAGCAATAGCGTCAACGATCCAAAGTTCATTGCCCTTTCCCAAAGCCGTTTTACTAAGAACGTTAATTATGTCCTGATTTAAAATCATTCGTCCGAAATCAGCCAGGTTTGACGGCGCTTCTTCAACTGTTGGTTTTTCAACTATTCCTTTTATTTTCATAGTATCAGGCTCAACATCAACAATACCATAGCGGACCACCTGATCTTTAGGTACTTCCTGAACGCCGATCATTAAGTGTCCGGTTTTTTCATAGTCATCAACCATTTGTTTGGTAAACGAGGTTTTGGATTTTACCATATCATCACCCCAGACAAAAACAAAGGGTTCGTTTTTCACTAAACTTGCGGCCGACAAGACCGGCACGCCATTGCCGTATTGCGGCATTTGCCGCACATAAATAAAATTTGCCATATCAGCAATTCTTTTAATTTCTTTTCTTAGATCATCTTTACCGGCTTCTTTAAGGTCGTTTTGCAAAGCCCAGTTATAATCAAAGTGGTCTTCCAAAGGCTTTTTATCCCATTTGGTTATTAATATAATATCTTCTATGCCGGCCTCGACCAATTCTTCCACCACGTATTGGATAATCGGTTTATCAACGATTGGCAGCATTTCTTTAGGCATGGCTTTGGTAGCAGGCAGCATGCGAGTACCAGAACCGGCTACGGCCACAATTGCTTTTTTGATCTTCATAGATTACGAATTACGAATTAAGTACGAATATTACGAATATGAAATTCGTAATTAAACTCGCAATAACTCATTAATAATTTGTATTATTTGTTGCTGATTTGCCGCGCCCGCCTCGCTTCGCTCGCGTTCGGGCGGGTTGATTTGTAATCCCCCGCCATTTCCAGAAATATTTGAGCCAGCTGATAATGTGGGCGCGTGCCAGGCGGTTAGTTAACGGGGCAATGAACCAGGGTTTTTGGGCGCTGCCTCGTCCATGGTCATGGATCACCCGGGCGGATGAAAAATAAATAACCTTGTAGCCAGCTTGCCATAATTGCCTACAAAGGTCAATATCCTCAAAATACATCCAGAACCGTTCGTCAAAGCCGTTGCCAACTTTTTCTAACGCGGATTTTCTGATCAACAGACATGAACCCATCACCCAGTCAGTTTCTATGGGCATGTGCTTATCAGTTTTTTTAAGCAAAAAAGCGTCTAATTGGGATTTAAATAATTTGCCCATGAAAGTTCGGCGATAAAACGGCAGCCAAAAAGTTGGGAAACGAAAACAAGAGTCTTGATGCTCAAAATCCGGATAAACCAATTCCGGCGCCACTAAGCCAACCTTCTTTTTTTTCTTAATAAAGTCATACATGTTCTTAGCCGCCTCCGTTTCCAGCCGCGTATCATGATTAAGAATCATTATATACTTTCCTTTGGCTTTCTTTATCCCGATATTATTGCCCGCGCCCATTCCTGAATTTTTTTTATTATAAATATACTTTGCCGTGGGAATGGCCAGCCTGACTTGATCCTCAATATTTTCTATTGCTCCGTTATCAACCACGATTACCTCATATTCAATCCCGTTCAAATCGCTTTGAGCAACTGATTTAAGGCAAGCAAGGGTTTTTTCCGTATCCCGATAGTTAACAACGATTATACTTAAATCCATAAAATTTATAAAGTTTATAAAGTTTATAAAGTTTATAAAGTAACTAACTTTATAAACTTTCAACTTTACAAACTTTTTACTAAAATATTACCAGATAATTAATTTCCTCACAATTCTCCAGTACAAATTAAACACTGGATTAATCACCCTTAGTTTCCAATCATCTATTTCCTGATACCAGATCCGGCCGGTTATTAGTTTGACAATATCTTTATCTTTAACTTTTCGAAGCGATTGATTTCTTTTCCGGGCCTTACAAATATATTTCCAGGTTTGGAGCCGTGAAAAATACAGCCAAACCCGCACCTTATCCTTAAACCAGCCGTTCTTAAGTGAAAACAATATGTGGCCAAGCTCCATTAAAATAAATGCCGGAAATATTAATAGCAAGGTTGGAATTTTATAACATATTAATATTGATATGATCCGATTCCGGTCCATCCAATAGAACTTCTTGATTGAGCGCTGGAACTCATATTTATTATACAAGACTGCCCGGGGCGCCAGCACGGCGCGGTAACCGGCTAAACGCATTCGCCATGGCAATTCCTGATCTTCATTATACATCCAATACTCTTCATCAAAAAGGCCAACTTCCTCTAAATGCTCGCGCCGGAACAACATTGAAGTGCCGGAAGCGTAAAAAATTTCCGTAACATCGCTAACCTGATTTTTCCATTTATCACGATAGCCCAGGCAGTAGCCAAATCCTAAAAAATGCGTCGCGCAGCCAAGGCTATTGATCGTTTTTTTGTCAGGCATCATTTGCCTGGCCTGTACCACGCCGATCCGCTTATCACTTTCTAATACTTTTATCATCTCCTTTAAACAGTTTGGCTCAAGAATAGTATGAATATTAAAAACCGCAATATAATCAAATTTTTCTTTCATAGCCTGACGGATAGAATCATTGGTTCCCTTGGCATAACCGTCATTATTTTTATTTATAGTAATTTTCGCTTCCGGCGCCAACTGTTGTAAAAATTTAAAGCTCTCAAGGCTTGATTCATTGTCAGTAATAAAAGTTTTCATCTCTCCAGCATAATCTTGCGCTTGTAAGCTAATCATCAAATCCGGCAAATATTTTTCACCATAATCACGCCAATTCGGGGTTATTATTATCGCTATTTTCTTATTCATGTTTTACGTCTTAGCGCGAGATTTAACCCCTACTTTTTCCCCAATTACAGCCATAAATTTACCAATCGGCCAAGCCAGCCTGAGGATCGGCCACTGCCACTTAGGGTGCCACTTTTTAAAATATTTAAGCTGTGAATCCTGCATATAGCGCTGTGTAATCCCGCGCGGCACCTGCTTAAAGCTTGCGCCAACCAGATCCACGCACTCGGCCACTGGCGTGTACCAGACCTGGCCGCCGGCTTTTTTGATCTGTTTGCAATAATCCACTTCTTCAAACCAGAGAAAATAACGTTCATCAAAATAAGGCAAGGTGCTGTCGCTAAATAATTTAAGCTCCTGCACGCTCTCCATATTGATCATAAAAAAAGAACCGCGGATTGAGTCCGCTTGAGCCGCTTTAGCATAGTCAAAATCCTCTCGTAAATATTTGCTTAAAATATTTTTAAATACATGTGGCAGTTTAAGAATAATTGCCAGCTGATCTAAAAAATGCGGAAAGCAACGAACATGCCTAACTGTTTCTCCGGTTTTATTCACCAGTTTGCAGCCAGCCACATTTACTTGGCTTTTATTTTCCATCCAATCATACATTTTTTGCAAAGTATCCGCGCGCACGACCATATCCGGATTAAAAATCAGCGCGTATTTGCTGCTAATCTGCTTCAGCGCCATGTTCCAGGCCTTGCTTAGCCCCAGATTAATATCATTTTGAAGTAAATGCGCTTGCGGGAATTCTTTTTTGACCATGGCAACGGTATCATCCTCGGAATTATTGTCCACCACGATTATTTCGTACGTAAAATCAGTCTTACTTTGCATTAAGGCGGTAAGATTATCTCTAAGCTTGTCTTTAACATTCCAGGAAACAATTATTATTGATAAATTCATGGCGCGAACCTGTCATTCTGAGCCGAAGGCGAAAGAATCTTGTGAAAAACATACTTGCGTTATCAACGGGATCCTTCGTCGCTACGCTTCTCAGGATGACAATTTTTAATATTTTTTCTAATTTTATACAATACAACGTATTGCTTTAAAAGATATTGTTCAAAAAGCAGGGCAAACACAAACATTCTGAAAGCAAACCATAAAACTTCTAATTTTCGCTTTACTGATAAAATCCGCCAATATTTTACAAACATAATATGCTTATGCAAAAATCCCCAACTTTTTATTTGTTTATTTTTATTTTTACGATTCATCGCGACCTGCAAATTTCCCATACCTTTGGCGCTGGCGCTGCGATCATGATAAATTATTGCCTTGCTTACGCATTTAGAAGTATATCCGGCCAGTTTCAAACGATAAGCCAGATCGCAATCTTCTTCATACATAAACATCAATTCGTCAAAATACTCTACCGCCCC
>DAOVXE010000156.1 GCA_030636285.1 Candidatus Falkowiibacteriota bacterium
CTCCTCTTTGTACTCAACCGTATTGCGGATCTTCTCATAATAAAACGCCATTTTTGAAACAATATCGGAAACAGAAAGCAAAGGAATGTCTTTTGGCGCTTCAGCAGGCGGATTCTGCGCGTAATAAACCACCTGAAAAAGCCGTTTGGCGTTTTTGCTCGGCGTAAACGCCGGATTATCGTCTTTTTTTATAAGTATTGGATTAACCATATAATTATTTAATCTCAAATGAATCAATTATCCCCTGCTTAAGATCATTATTCCAGCGCTCAGTCCAATCGTCCGGAATACGATCCCAAAATTTAATAGTATATATTTGCTCGTCCTTCTTTCCCAACACCTGATACTCTGTCCCATCAATCTCTTCTTCCAGAATCTCGTCCCAATTCTCACTTGTGAATATTCGTATTTCAACAGGCTTGACATAACTTGGTATGTCCATAGGATAATCAACGTCGCTGGTCGGCACAAAATATTCCATGATAACATAATCACGATGATTTTTTCGCTGTGTTTGATAATAAACAAATTCCTTAGGAAAAACAACGCTAAAGCCAAGTTCACTATTGCGATAATGATACTTGTTGTCATCCGCCAATTCATCCATATCAGGCTGTTTGCTACAAGCTGAAAGTAATATAATCGCAAAAAAAGATATAATTAATATTTTTTTCATAATTTAAAATATTTTTCAATCTCTTTTTTAAGGGCATAAATCTTGTAGCCGCCATAAAGAAAAACATAAGCAACTACTAAAACAATCAATCCAAAAACCAGGCGAAGCATAAAATCGGTCCAAACTATTAAGATTGACAGCAGAAGCAAAATCACTCCGGTAGAAACCAATGACCAAATCAGGCCATTGAACTTTTTATTAATCTCCTTAAATAAATTTACCATAGATAATTATCTTAACTCACCTTACGCACTAAATATTTTTACCTTAGAGAAAGTTATAATTTATGTAATTTAAACAAAAATGCTAAGATAAAACTTGTTCTTATCCTCGTTTTTGTTTAAATTACACAAGTTATACCCAAAGGGCATAACAGTAGTCGGGAATATTCAAATTCCTTGACTGTAAATTATAACTTTACTTACGTGATAAGTGCGTAAGGTGAAATCTTAATATTGAAAATAGTTAATATGATTTGTAGTATTTGAATCATTTTTTTGTGCAGAATCCCAATTCGCAAATTAATTCTGATTTCAAATCGCAGTCATACTCAACGCCGGATGATTCATTGCAGCAAGGCTGGTTTGCTTTACCGCAAGGATGGCAAAAATTATTATTAAGCAAATGCGCCGGAGCGCAGATCGGCTCAAATTGGCAGGATATTTTCCCGTTAGAACCGCAATAAATACACACCCCATCGCGGCATTCAGTCCGGATAACATCGCGCTTTTCCTGATTTTTGCAAGCAATACCGGCAGTACAGCAAGGGTTGCCCGGAAGGCCGCAAACCGCGCAAATTTCCTTATTACATACCAGATCACCAACACAGGCCTGGCCAATATCACAACAAGGGTCGCTTATCCCGCCGCATTCAACACAGTAGCCGGCAAAACAAGCCAGGCCGTCGCGGCATGGTAAATCATCAGCGCAGCAAAAAGCGCCTTCACTCCCGCAGCCGCACTCATCTTTACAGTGATTCCGATCCGGATTATTCGGGTCAACACAACACTGCTGAGTGTATAAGCACGGCTGATCCTTGTTGGCGCAGCATGGCAATCCATCCATGCCGCATTCCCGGGCGTAGAGAACCTGATTTTCCCAATCATCGTCTCCAACGACACCGGCTGTTTTTTGTTTTACACAGCCTGAAATTGCTAAACCAAAACTAAAAACAAAAATCAGCAGGTACGCAATTTTTATCCCCTGTTTATCAACCATGTTATTATCCCAATTTATTCGCCACCAGGTCAGGCAATTCCTCAATCTCCCAGTCACTCTTAATAAAATAGTCGGTTACACCTTCTTTATTAGCTTCAATCAGCTTTTCTTCGCTGCTTAGATTGGTAAGAATTATTATTGGCACTCTTTTGCCATTCGGATGCTTCCGCAGTTTCTTAAGCATAGTCATGCCGTCCATTTTGGGCATCATAATATCCAGGAGTATCAAATCCGGCTTTTTGGCAATAGCCATGTCCAAACCGGCTTGTCCGTCTGAAGCGGTTAAAACCTCGTAACCGGCATCCTCCATAACCATTTTCATCGCATTTTGAAGAAAACTTACGTCTTCCACAATAAGAATTTTTTTAGCCATATGTTTTAGTTTATAAAGTTAGAAAGTTATAAAGTTAAAATAGACTCACTGCATAATTTATAGTTATATTATAACAAAAAATTATACATATTTAAATAGCTATTCATTGGGCAAGGTAAAGATAAAAGTAGAACCCTTGTTTACGGTTGATTTAAAGCTCATTTCTCCGCCATGGGCCTCAACTATGGATTTGGCCATGTACAAACCCAAACCACTGCCCGGCAGACCCTTGGCGCTGGCATTATCGGCCCGGAAAAATTTGCCAAAAATATTTTGCTGCTGATTTTTCGGTATGCCAATGCCGCTATCCGCCACGCTAATAACGGTTAATTTTTTATCTTGTTTGATGATGATCTCTACTATCCCGCCTTTCCCGGAATACTTGATCGCGTTATTTACCAGGTTATGAATCACTTGCCTGATCTTGGTCCGGTCGGCTTTGAGTTTTAGTTTAACCGGCCGGCTATTCACCTTAATCGTAATACCATTGCCTTTTACGCCAACGATATTGTCTTTCAAAATCTCTTTTATCAGCCCGGAAAGGCCAAAGCTTGATTTTTCGATTTTAAATTTATGTCCGGTCTCAATTCGGCTGACATTCAAGAGATCGTTTACCAACTTAATAATAATATCATTAGATAAAGCAATCTGCTCCAGACATTCCTTTTCCCGCGTTGTGATATTACCGTTTTTAACAATCTCTTTCTCAAGTAATTTAATAAACCATTTTATTCCGGTTAAAGGCGTGCGCAGTTGATGCGAAGCAATATA
>DAOVXE010000130.1 GCA_030636285.1 Candidatus Falkowiibacteriota bacterium
ATATTGCCCATTTCCGCTGGAATTGATAATTTTTCACTAAATATTTTGTCAATATTTTTAACATTGGCGCCGTTGCCGGTAAGAATAATTTTGGTTATGTTTCCCCGGCCGCTGTAGCGCTTATAATAAAAATCCAGGCCGATCTGGATGCGGCTGATAATATTTTCAATCATCGCCAATAAAATATCATGTACTATGCCATTGGCCATTGATTTGTCCAGGCCGCAAATAAACTTTGCTTTTTCCGCCTGCCCAGGCTTAATCTCCAGTGTTTTAGCGATTTCATCAGTTGTTTCCCTGCTTGATATGGGTATGCTAACAGACATTACTATTGTCCCCTGTGAATAAATAGACATTTGCGAATTTTCGGCGCCGATATTGATAATACAGTAATTTTTATCCAATGGGCCGGAATATTTCCTGGCTTCTTCCTTAAGAAGTGTCCGTGAAATGGCGGCTGACTCTATTTCAAGCGCTGCTACCGAGAGCCTGGCCTTGGTTAATATGGCAATATATTGTTTAACAATATTTTTAGGCGCGGCGCCAATCAGTACATCGTAATTTTGATCATACTCTTTAACGATTTGCCAGTCAAAATACATTTCTTTGCCGCTTAGGGGAAAATGTTTTTCAATTTCATTTTCCATTACATCAATCAGGTTGTTCGGTGTCTTATCCATATTAATCAGTTTAATAAAGGTTTTATCTTTAGGCAGGCATGCCACTACTTCATTTGTGTTTATTGAGCCGAAATTCGGCTTAGAAATAAGCTCATTGATTTTTTTTACAACTATTTCCGGCTGTTTTATAACGCCGTTATCAATAATGCCTTTTTCCAGGTTTTTGCAGCCAAGAGCCTGGATTTTAATATTATTGCCGGAACTTTTAAGCTGAACGAATTTAAGGGATGAATCTGATATATCAAGGCCGATTGGCGGTATGTTGTGTTTTGTTATAAACATTAAAATAATGCGAATCCGCGAATGTATGCAAATACAGCGAATTGCGAATTATGCGAATTAAAAAGGTTACTTTTCGTTCCAGGATATAAAGGTATATTCACCGGTTGACGGATAATGAGGGGGCGGTGAATAGGTCAGGTGATTATCATAGTTTAATAAGCGATTTTGATAGCCGGTACCATCAGTATAAGCAAATCCGTATCTGTTTCTGGTGGCAAGAGAGCCATAGATCGTTATTGTGTTTCTACTGCAATAAGCGCTGCTGCAATCGTTAGCATCCGTACACGGGAAGTAATTACGGCCGATACGCCCCTGCTTGGCGATCAAGCCGGCATCTATCTGAAGATTATCATCGCTGAATAACCCAATATTTATATTTCTTTGGGCAATCAATCCAATAGCGTCCGTGCCGTCATAATTAGTATAAGTTAGATCATTATTGATAATAATATCAGAAACACTGCCCCCCAAAGGTTCTATAAAAGCCAAAACAGTAACCCTGTTTCCGTCTATCTGGCCTTCTACCCAAACATTGTCTTTAACAAAAATAAGGCCGTTAGGCGGAGTTGAGGTAGCTAATAAATAAACACTTTCGCTTACAATACCGTCAGTATCGGATTTTTGAATACCGGGATTAAAATATTTGCATTGCGGCGTAATGTTTTCCACAATGTAAATATCAATCGTATCGTTTATTTTAAAAATAATATGATATCCTTCATCACCGGATGCTTCAAGCACAATTCCGCTTTGTCCGGCTAAAGCTAAAGCCTTATTTACATAGTTGTCCAACAGATCAAAGCTTATTATCGGCACCGGGAATTTACGTCCGGCCTGGAAGACCGCCGGATAGTTCGGGGGTGATGGCGGATTAGCTCCGGTGCTTACTTCGTTAGGATCATAATTTCCCACCTCGTAAACATGAGTATGCACTCCGAATTCCGTAGGGTGGGACGGCGGGTCAGGGTCGTCATATTCCAAAAGAGCCGAGGTGACTAAATTATGTGCGATACCGTCAAATCTAATACCGGCGTTTGAATGTATCGGCCCCCATACTTCCGTGCCTAAGCCAAAACGTATATGGGCGTTTGCCAGAGTGGAAAAGCTTGACCAGGCCTGAATACCGCATTGGACCTCAATTGTCTTTTTTATGCCTGAATAATCAGATGACCAGCCGATGGATTTGATATTTACGATCGTGGATCCGTTTGCCAACGGCGGAGTAATGTACAGCTCATAATGCCCGGTGATCGCGCCTGAATCATCCATGTATGAATAAGGGCCGTACGGGCCATAGTCAGGTGAGCCAACGCAGGCTTCGCCATTGCAGTATTCGTTATTATCGTGATAAAGCACCCAGCGGTAATAATTCGCGCCTGCTTCGGCAATGTGAAAAGCCTGGGCAGCGGCGACTTTTTGCAGGTTTAATTTTTGCTGCAGTAATGCCAGTCCAATACTGCCAAGCAATATAACCAAAAATAACCCGGCAGCAACCAAAGCAATAACCAGCATGGCTCCGGAGTTGTTGGCAGGCAAAATTATTTTTTTCTGTTTGTTTAACATGGCTATAGGTTATCTTTTAGGTTTCTTAGCTGAATATCGGTTTCAACATAATAATCGTTAGGGGCGACAAGCGGGGTGACATTAATTTTTAGGTTAACATTAATTAGCCTAACCTCGTTGATCGCCGCTGTTTCATTATTGTCAGCATCGTAATATTTAAAAATTGATTCGGTTTGGTTATTCATGTAATAAGCGATAGTTGAGGTGGATTTTTCTGAATCCGGATAATTATTATTAACCCCCGGACCGGTAATTACTCTCAATAAGTCAGAACCGTCAATAAGGTAGTTGATTTTTTCAGCCAAGTTGTCATTATTAACATCACCGTACCATATAAAATTTTGAGTCGCCATATGGCCTATCGGGTAGTCGCCGCGCTCCGAGCAAGAGGCTTCGCGAACGTCTTTGGAAATGTTATTAATGGCTTTGCGGGCCTGGATTATAGCCTCGCCCTGGTCAGACGTAAATCTGGTTGCCTGAAGGGTGGTTACGATAAAATTGCCGCCTAAAATAAACATCAAAATAAAGATTGACATGACAACAGTCAATTCAATTAACGTAAATCCTTTATTTCTATCTGCTATCATGGGAATATAAGAATATTAATTTTCTAAATACATTGTAACAGGAATAGTTGTGCCGGGCCACACCGCTATTGGCTGAGTCGGCTGAATAAATATTAAATTATATGATGTTGAAGCGGATTTTACATCAATGGTATAGCCGGGTGTATCCCATTCAATTGTTAATTGAATATTACCGACGTTGTCGGTGGTAGTGGATATGTCATATTCATAGATTATCGGGTTGTTACCGATTTGTTTTGATCCAATAACAGTTATCGGTATGTTGGGAATAGTGGATGAAGATCCGTAAACATTGAATTCTGTAATAAAAATATCAGCATCTCCGTTTCTTTCGTCAATCCAGGTTGCG
>DAOVXE010000100.1 GCA_030636285.1 Candidatus Falkowiibacteriota bacterium
AATCTTCTTCGTGGCTTAATTCGCCAAGCATCAAACGGATCAGGCCCTTAACGGTAATAACCGCGCTCCTGATAATATCACCGGGCTTGGATTCGTCGCCGACCGAACGGGGCAAATCAAAAGGATTTATCTTGTTTTCACTGGATAAAGACACATTGATATACGTTCCGCCAACCGCGTCGGATAAATGCTTATATTCATATTCCGGATCAATAATAATTACTTCCGTACCGATCATTAGCGAACGAAGAACCTCCAGTTTAATAGCGTAGCTTTTACCGGCGCCGGAAGTGGCAAACACAACCGTATTGGCATTCTGCAGGCTAAAACGATCAAACAAGATCAAGCTATTGTTATGCCGGTTAATCCCGTATAAAATACCGTTGTCAGTTGTCAGTTCGCTGGAAATAAAAGGAAAAGAAGAGGCAATTGGAGAAGAATTCATATTAAAGGTTATATACAGCTCATCATTGCCGAGCGGCAGGGTGGAATTAAATCCTTGCTCGGCCTGATAAAGAACTTTTTTTGAATAAACCAGGCGGGAACCAAAAATATTCTCAATTTCAGCCGTTAATTTGTCTAATTCCTCTTTAGTCTCCGAGTACACCGTAACATACAGGGCAAACTGGAAAAATTTCTCAATTCCCTGGGTCAGAGCGTCTCGCAAGGCCTCAATATCCCTAAGCGCTGTTTCGCGCAAAGGATCGCGGGCCGCGCCTTTTTCCGCGTCGGAAATAATTTGCGCTTCCAGGCTGCCGACTTTCTTTTTTAATTGCTTAAGTATTATCGCGCTGGCAACCGGATAAAAAAACATTGATACGTCAAAAGTTGAATTAAGGTTAATGATCGGCGAAAACCAGCCAACACTGATATAACGCGGATAATTAATTACAAAAATCGTCCGAGCGAATTTATCTCCGATAATCAAATAATTGGGAGTTATTTTAAAGCTGGCCGGAGAGATCAAATCCTTTATTGAAATAGCGCCGCGCCGATAAGCTTTTTCTTCCTCAATATACTCCTTTGTTATATCCGCCTGGCTAATCCGGTTGCTTGTTTGCCCAAGCATCGCGTCGTCCGTGTTTTCATCCTTATCCGGTAACGTAAGTTGTTTTTTATTTTTTGAAAATAGGGCCATAAAACCGTTAATTTACCCTTAATTGGTTAACATCAACCAACTTTTGATTAGCTGACGTTGATGGATTATATGAATTATAGTATAGCTCAATTAAGCCTTGCGTATCAAGCTGCACGGCGCCCAAGCCGATTGATCCTAATCCGGACATTATGTTATCCACCCGGCGGGTTAATTCAATACGGCGGCGCTTAAATTTATCCGCTTTCATCCGGATCAAAGTCGCTGGCTTGAAAATGTCAAAAAAACGGGAAAAAAAACTCTTTTGCTTGTCTGACATCGGGTTATAAGGTATCACAATATAAAAACGCTTATTCATGATCTTGCTTATTGATACAAGTTCGCTGATATACTGCATATACTCGCTGGTCTGTATTTTAAGCAGTTCATTGGTTTGTTCTTTGGCTTTTTGTTTTAAAGTTTCAATATAACCGTCAATATTTAGCTCTCTGGACCGAATAACGATCTGCAAAGGAAAATCAATATTATTTAAAAAATTAACATAAGCGGAAATAATCGCGTTTTGCTCGTCCTCGCTTTTC
This sequence comes from Candidatus Falkowiibacteriota bacterium, assembly GCA_030636285.1. The sequence goes on from DAOVXE010000100.1 coordinate 1,678, forward strand.
AAGGCAAAATTTATGCTGGATATCAACAGTACGGCTCGCAGGGTGCCATCCCGCATTATTACCGTATCTTCCTTGATCTCAGCTATATCCAAATATTGCTGCGTGGAAACACGGATCTTATTGCGCGCTAGAGAGTCTTTTCTTTTTTTAGCCATACTATTAACAATTATCTATTTTAACGAATTTATCTCCCACAAATCTACAAATCCGACTACGAATATTACAAATATTATAAAATACATATAAACTATTTGTTGTATTTGTGAATAATATTTGTTGATTTGTGGGGTTATGTAACTAATTCCATCTTATTCTTATCCTTTTTACTATCTTCTTCAATTCGGCCGGATTTAATATTCGTGTCTTGATCTAATTCTCCCTGATAAACTCCCTGAGTGTCAACTATTAAAGATAATTCTGCCAAGCGAGAGGCCGTATAATGCCTGGGCTCAAAGGCCGGCACTTCGGAAATATGCGTTTCTTTTTCTTCCTGAACCAACAGATCTTTTTGAAATTCTTTATTCCACACCCTAAGCCTCGGACGCCTTGATGTCTGCATAAAATTTAATACAAAAAAATGAAACGGCACGCCATTGATCTTAAGAAAAGCAAAAGTGCCAAAAATACCAAAAATTAATAGCCCAATCATAACAAAGGCGGTAAAACTAAACAGCCGATAGCAAATACCGATTAACAAAAATCCGCATAACATTATTACAAATTGCCGGGCCGTGATCGGCCCGATTATTTTATCCTCAACGTCTATAAATTGTGGAACAGTGAACTGCTGCATAGTTATCTACCTCTCCCCCGTCGCTAACGCTCCTCCCCCCTCTCCTAATTAGGAGAGGGGGCCGGGGGGTGAGGGTTAAAATCTTAAGGCCTTATTCAAATCCATAATAGCGATAAATTCCCGGGGCGTTAAATAATCTTCCTTGTTTGCTTGCCGCTCCGCGATCACGTCGTCAACCCTTTTCCGGCTGTCTATGCTGTCCTTTCCAATAGCAAGATACAGCTTATTGGCCGGACTTTTCCGCCAGGCGCTTATTCCGGCCAGGCGCTTCTCATAGCCGTCATCTTCCAAAAATTTTATTTTCTCAATTATTTTGCCTGTCGCGATCCTGGCATCCGGATTAAGGCGCCGAAAATTAATAATATCCATTTCCTTTAATTCATCCACCGGACCGGTTAGCTTGGGGACATACTTAACGTCTTCAACTCTTTTTTTGCCATTGCTTAAACTGGCGATTCGCGGTCCAACAGCGATATTTGCTGACACTTTTGCTTCGGTTAATGGTTTTTTTGGCTTATTTTTAGACGGTTTAACTGAATTATTTTTACGTAAATTTATTGTATGCATATCCAAGGCTGTCTTTTTATCTATCCGGCCTTCTGTTGCCTCTTGATCGCTGCCAGGCGCAACAGCTCCTTTTTCTTTCAGGGCCTTAAAGTCATAAGCCGTGTCTCTGTCCGCGGCAGGCGCGGCCGGCTGTTCTTTTTTATCCAGCACCTCTAAGGTGCTGGATTTATTTATAACAGGTTTATCCAGCGCCATTTTGGAATGCTCTACGGCCGAGGCGCTGGGTTTATCTTTATTTGGTTTGGCCCGTACCGGTTCAGCCAACGGTTCGCTTTTATTATTCTTTTGCTCCATCATTATTCTGTCAGCGGCTATCAGGGACTTTCTGGACAAGGCCTCATTTAAGCCCAGGCCGCCGGTTTCAACTCCTTTCATTAATGTGCTTTTGGTGTCTAATTTATTGCGTATTCCTTTTACATAAGTGAGTACTACGCTGTTAAATCTCTTGCGCAGCTCGTCTGAACTAAAATTAAAATTCAGCTCTTTGCTTATTATATCAACTATTGCTAAAAACTCTTTATTATTTTCTTCTTTTTTTTCCACTTCCTTTTTGTTTCCAGTACCCATGATCAGCGCTAACTTTTTTACTTCTTCCTCGTCTTCGGGAGAAAAATAAAAATTTGAACTTCTAACCGGCGCGGCCGACGGCGCAACCGCGGGATCATCAGCGCCAAAATCAAAATCAAAACCCAAATAGGCGGCCGCGTCTTTAAAAACTTTTATTTTTAACTCTTCAACCAATTCTTCGGCTTGTTTGACCTCAAAATCATTTTCAAACACAAAAAACTTAGCCAGATCCACCAAAGAAATATCTTTAACCATCACCCGCATTACGGTCATGGCCAGGCTAACCTTATATTTCTGCTCCAGCGCGTTTATCGCTTCAACTGTTTCTTTTTTGGAAACAGCGTCGCGAATATCGCCAGGCAGCTTATTAAATTTTTCTAAATATCCTATCATTATTATAAATTAAGCCTCCGGCACATTTCGCAACGTGCTTTAGACGTTTAGCTTTTTTAAAAATTCATTAGATTGTATAATTACTGTATATGATTGAAAAAATTAATACAGATAAATATAC
>DAOVXE010000052.1 GCA_030636285.1 Candidatus Falkowiibacteriota bacterium
CGACAAAGATATCACCGTCAATCATTCCATCAATTGTAATATTGTTACCGGCGGCATAGAAATTACCGATGATAATTTCATCCTCGGCAACATAGACTGACGGGCTGGTTTTAAGCTCAAAAGCATGAGTAGCTATGGGGACAGCAATGAGGATAAGGGCAAAAGCCAGGGTAAGGCTTATTTTTTTCATAGAAGTATAGTTAGATTAGTAATAGTGTAATAATATTAGCAGGATATTAGCAAACAGTAAATACTTACCGCGTGGTTATTACTGGAAATCAGCTATAGACTAAATAATGCTTATATGGTAAAAAGATTACATAAAAAACAAAATAATTTAATTGAATTTCTTTAACAACAAAGGGGGAGAGATGACAAAAGAAATTAAAGATGATTTAGTGGTATTTGCGGGGGGTTCAAATCCGGTGTTAACAAAAAAGATATGCGATTATTTAAAAATACCGGTTGGCAACGCTAAAGTTAAAAGATTTAGCGATGGCGAGATTCAAATTGAAATTGACGAAAATGTCCGCTCCAGGGATGTGTTTATTGTCCAGTCAACTTGTAATCCTGTGAACGATAATCTGGTTGAGCTGCTTTTAATGCTTGATGCGTTTAAGCGTTCTTCTGCTGGCAGGATTACAGCTGTAATACCGTATTATGGCTATGCCAGACAGGATAAAAAAGTAGCTCCTCGCGTACCAATTAGCGCCAAGTTGGTAGCTGATATGCTAGAGGTTGCCGGTGCAAATAGGGTAATTACCATGGATTTGCATGCCGGACAGATACAAGGTTTTTTCAACTGTCCGGTTGATAATCTTTATGCCTCTCTAGTTATCCTTGATTATATAAGGGATAATTTTAATGACAATCTTGTGATTGTTGCGCCTGACGCGGGCGGAGTGGAAAGAGCCAGGGCTTTTGCTAAAAGGCTTAAAGCGGATTTGGCCATAATAGATAAGCGGAGAGAAGAGCCAAACAAAGCCAAGGCCATGGCAGTTATTGGAGATGTTGCAGGAAAAATCGCTGTTATTTTGGATGATATGGCGGACACTGCAGGGACATTAATTGAGGCGGCTGATGCCGTTATGGGCAAAGGGGCTAAGGAAATCTATGCTTGTTGCGCTCATCCGGTTTTATCTGGCCATGCGGTTGAAAAAATTATTGATTCAAAATTCAAGACCATAGTGGTTACAGACTCAATTCCTTTGAGCGAAAAAGCAGCGGCTTGTAAAAAAATTAAAGTGCTGTCAATAGCTAATATGTTCGCTGAAGCAATTATCAGGAGCCATAAAGGCAATTCAGTAACTTCTTTGTTCGTTTAAAAGTATTAGTGATAAGTAAGGGGCGTTCCAATTAAAATTTGGAATGCCCTTATTTTTTAGCCAGCTGTTCTTTAAACCAATTCACGTAAGGGATTTTGATTGGGTCAACCTGATTAAGAATGCCCAGGTAGTAGCTGATCCAGGTGCCGAGCTGCAATAGCTCAAACGATTGTAAATGCTTGTTTGTTCCTTTAAGGCCGTGAGAAACGATCGCGATTTTATTTTTTTTAATCACCTGCTTGGTCATTGCGGTTCGTAATATAACTCGCGGATGATATAGTTCGGAATCAAAAAATAGAAAAATAGAATCTTTTTTTCGGCTGACCGGATAAGCCAAACCCTCCATGGCATAATGGTTTAATTCCGGTATTTCTAAAAAGTTCGGCAGATGTTTGCTGCTCTCTGACATCTGGTTTCTTAGAGCTTTGATGTTGCCCTTTAAAAATTCCGCCGCCACTATAGTAGGCCTTTTATTTGCCAGTTGCAAAGCGATTTTCTTGGCCGGATTTTGTTTGGTAACGGATTTTGGACGGAGTTTTCTGGTCCAGAGCTCCAGATGTGAAATAATCTCTTCCATTTCTTTGACTTTTAAAGTCAGAGCGCCGGATTTGGCAATTAATATTAACTGGCCGAAAATTGAATAGCCCAAACCCATCCGGGGCTGGTTGGAAGGGTTGTATTTTGGCTTAAAGATCACACCGGGGATATTTTCCTTAAGCATTAGTTTTAAAAGCTTGCTTTTGGGGCTGTTTTCGGTAATAGCCATTATTTTAGCTCCTTGTTTTTTCGCAGTCCGGTAAGTGCTTAAAGGTTCTTCAGTTGTTCCGGAATAAGAAGAAATAATATAAAGCGTGTTTTTTCCAACATAAGCCGGTACCCTATATCCGGGTTCAATCATGAGCGGTTTTGTTATTTGGTCGTGAAAAGCCTCTTTAATGATCCGCGAGCCGATATTGGAGCCCCCCATGCCATTAATAACTATGTGGCTGGTCTGGCTATATTCGCGCGGGATTTTGATCAGACGCGAATCCTTAAGCACCTGCCTCATCTGGTCCGGCAAATATTCTATTGATTTACCCACAAAATGCGGGTCAAGTTTTTCAAATTGTTTTTTACTGTCAAGATTCATATTGTTACGAATTACGAATTAGTACGAATTTACGAATATAAATTACGGATATATTTATTATAATTCAACTTGATTTTTAAATCAATTTATGGTAATTTAGTAAGCAGAAAACAGTAAACAGAAAATAGTAAGCAGACGACGGATAACAGAATAAATTAATGTCGTCTGTTTTAATACCTTTGAAATTTTGGAAATTATTAATTTTAAAAAGTAGGCATATGTCGGCTGACAAATTATTATTCCTGTTGTCTGCCGTCTGTTGTCTGCCGTCTGCTCATGTCCGGACACAGTAAATGGGCGACAATTAAAAGGGCAAAAGGAGCAAAAGACGCTAAGCGCGGCGCGATTTTCACCAAGCTTGGGAATATGATCACGATCGCGGCCAAGGAAAAAGGCGGCGACCCGGAAGCAAATTTTAGCCTGCGCGTGGCGATTGATAAAGCCAAGGCGGCCAATATGCCCAAGGATAATATTGAGAAAGCGATCAAGCGGGGAACCGGCGAATTGCAAGGCGAAATAATTGAAGAGCTTTATTACGAAGGTTTTGGTCCGGCCAAGTCCCAGTTTATAGTAAAATCTTTGACTGGCAACAAGAACCGGAGCGCGGCCACTATTCGCCATGCTTTTACCAAATACAACGGATCTTTTGGCGCGGTGATGTGGAATTTTAAGCAAAAAGGGGTTATTAGAATTGTGAATGAGGATTTAAAAATAAAGAATATAAACATTGATGATATTGAGCTTGAATTGATTGATGCCGGTGCGGACGATATTCAAAAAGAAGAAGAAGAAGGAGTTACAGTTATTACCAGTATTGAGGATCTACAATCTGTTAAAAAATATTTTGATGATAAAGAAATTAAAACCGAATCAGCTGAAATTGAATATGTCGCGAAAGAGGAATTAAAATTAAATGAAAGCGACAAGGAAAAGTATGAGAAGTTTATAGAAGAGCTGGAGGATAATGAAGATGTGGCGGATTATTATACGAACGTAAGCACGTAGCACATAGCACATAACACATAACATAGAACACACAACACGCAACAACTAACGTTATGTTATGTGTTGTGTGTTATGTGTTGTGTAATACTAGGTATTGATCCGGGAATCGCTGATACCGGTTTTGGGGTTATCAGTAAAAATAAAGACGGGAGTTTAAAGTGTCTTGATTATGGGACCATTAAGACCTCTTCTAAATTAGATTTGCCAAAGCGCTTGGTAATACTTGCCAAAGAATTAAATACTATAATAAAAAAGTATAAGCCTGAAATTGTCGGAGTGGAGCAATTGTTTTTTTGCAAGAACGTGAAAACCGCATTAACGGTCGGGCACGCTCGCGGGGTTATACTTTTCGTTATTCAACAAAATAATTTGTTGGTATCGGAATTTACGCCCTTGCAAATAAAGCAGGCAGTGTCAACTTATGGCCAGGCAAGCAAGTTGCAGGTGCAGAAAATGGTTAAATTATTACTTAATTTAAATAAAATACCCAAGCCGGACGATGCCGCCGATGCTCTTGCAACAGCGATTTGTACCGCGAATTCAGCACGCAACGCATAACCCATAACCTATAACTCACAACTCGTAAAATAAAGCTATGTTACGCGTTACGAGTTACAAGACTTTATGTCTAGTAAAAAATTAAAAATCGTGTCAATTTCTTCTGAGATCGCCCCTTTTTCAAAATCAGGCGGTCTGGCTGATGTTGCCAGCAGCCTGCCTAAGGCGATTAAGCGCCTGGGACATGATATTATCTGCGTTACGCCGCTGTATGGTAGAGTTATCAGCAAGAAGAAGCATAATTTAAAATTAATATATAAAGATGTTGACGTGTTTTTGAATTCCAAAGACGCGGTAAAGATAAATTATTGGAAAGGTTATTTAAAGCGTGATTTGCCGGTTTATTTTATTGAGAATACAAAATATTTTTCCAAGCGAAAAACATTGTATATGTCGAGCCATGAAAACGCTCGATTTTTAATTTTTAACGTTGCCGTTTTAAAATTGATCTCATTATTAAAATATGAGGCTGATATAGTGCATTGCCATGACTGGCAGACCGGCTTGATCCCATTTTATCTGCGCACAGATTTTTGTTATTCTAAAACCTTAAGAAAAGCCAAGTCGGTCTTTACTATACATAATTTGATATTTCAATTAGGAAAAAATTGGTGGGAGGTTCCTGTTAAAAAGAAAGATAATGGCAGAAAGAGAATACCGCATTTGTCTGATCCGAATATTGAATACATTAATTTTGCCAAACGAGCGATTCTTTCCGCTGATGTTATCAGTACTGTCAGTGAACAGCATAGAGAAGAAATAATTACAAAACATTATGGCCAGGCCTTGCATAGAATTTTAAAAAATCGCGAAGAAAGGCTTTTTGGGATTATTAATGGGATTGAATCCAGGCTTTTTAATCCGGCTAACGATAAAAGTTTGTATCAACAATATAATTTTAAAAATTTTAGTAAAAAGAAACAGGAAAATAAAAAATATATCCAGAAAAAATTCGGTTTAAAGGTAAGCGCGGATACGCCGTTAATTTGTACAACTTCACGCATAACTTTTCAAAAAGGCTTTGGTTTGATTCTTGATATTTTAGAACAGCTTGCTTACCATGATCTGCAGCTGATTTTTCTCGGCGCCGGTGATGATAATTTTATTAAACCCATGAAAAAAATCGCGCGCCGATACAGAGATAAAATAGTGGTTATTCCGTCTCACGAAAAAAATCAAAAATATGAAAATCAATGTTTTGCCGGCTCTGATTTTTTTCTTTTGCCGTCGCATCAGGAGCCGTGCGGAATAAACCAAATGAAAGCCATGCGCTATGGCTGCATCCCCATTGTCAGAAGAGTCGGCGGACTTCATGACACGGTTGACAATTTTGATCCTGGCACGCAAAAAGGCACCGGCTTTTCTTTTAATAGATATAATAATATGTCTCTTTATGCCACGATTGTTCGCGCTTTGGAAACATACAAATATAAAGAGATTTGGAGTAAGCTGGTGAAAAGGGCGATGATGAAATCAAACAGCTGGGAGATACCAGCCAAAAAATATATTACTCTTTATCGCAAGGCTCTTCGCTCAAACGGTAATAATCATAAAAAAAATGGAAAAAGCAGAAAATAAATTAACCTGGATCAACTTTTTACATATTTATCAGCCGGTTAATACCGATGCCCATATTATTAAAGAGGCTACTGATAAGAGTTACGCCAGGATTATCCGGGCGCTGGAAGCTAACGAGCACATTAAATTCACTGTTAACATCAGCGGCTGTGTGTTTTTGCGCTGGGAAGAAATGGGCTATCAGGATCTGATCAAGCGAATTAACCGTCTTATAAAAAAAGGGCAAATTGATCTGACCGGGACAGCCGCCTATCATCCGCTGATTCCCTTGATTCCCAGAAAAGAGATTGTCAGGCAGATCAAAGAAAACGAG
>DAOVXE010000128.1 GCA_030636285.1 Candidatus Falkowiibacteriota bacterium
ATACCCAGGAACAACATCCCAGCGAATGTCTTCGCCGTAGTCCATGGAAACATAAAAAGAATCTCCGTATTCGCTGGTAGCTATTGCAAGTCCCCAGACGATATAATTACCTGGTGATGCTACATCAAATATATATTCTGCGTAGCCGCCGCTGGCCGAGCTGTCAGGCATTACAATATATCTGCCTGAAGATGCTGTGGAATCCGAGGTTGCTACCATTGGATGTTGAATATAACCAGATTCTGCTTCAAAATAAATCTTCTCCGCAACCGGCATATCCTCCGCATCCCCAGCATCATATCCGCCATAATACTCAGTCCCATCGGAAAACCCATCACCGTCAGAATCAAAATCCAACAGATTGATAACTCCGTCGCCGTCAATATCTTCGCACCATTGACTGCCCCAATAAGACAACTCTGTTCCATCGTCAATTCCGTCTCTATCAGTATCGGAGTTGTTTGGGTCGGTTCCGTAAATAGTGATTTCATCACTATCACAGACACAGTCTTCGTCGGTGTCAACTGAAAGTCTATAAAAAACTTCGTTAGAGTTGCAACTTTCAATACCACCATTCACGGCCCTGACAATAAAGTAATAAGCAGTGCCGTTATTTAAATTGTAAATTGTGCATGTCGTTTCGCTCCCTTCCCATGCCGGCGTTGTATAACTGCCATCATTATCATGGTAATATAGTCTATAACTGTCGGATTCCAAAACGGAATCCCAGGCAAATGTCAGATCTACCGCATTAACATGGCTGATAAAAAAGCATGACGATAAAAAAACAGTTATCGGCACAAACAGCAAAAGTATTTTTTTCATTACTACCAAAAAAATTTTCATTTTAATCCCCCTTTTCTGTATGTTTTTATATGTTTAATCGCAAAGATTCACACCGGCGATTTTTTGCCGGACAAGAACAATAAATTGTAAAGAACTATACTTTTATTTTTATCTTCTATTTTAATAAATTTACAAAAATTGCTTATTAATATTAGATAAATATCAAATGTATGTACTTAAACATCAAAAAAGTATAGCACAATGTTATATTTTTGTCAAATTTTTTACTAATATAACAGTCTTGAACTATGATTTTTTATTAGTATAATAAAATTATATCACTTAGGCTGACAAATGGCAAAGACAGATTACTGGACACAAAAACAAAAACACTGCAATTCTCATTGTGGCGTTTTTGTATTCTATTTTTTCTTATTTGATTTCTCCGGTTTACTATTATTATTTTTCTTTTCCTTTAAAAAATATTTGGCATTATTAGTAAGCGCCTCAGTTGTATTTATGATGCCTTTGGCGGCATTGATATTATTTTTTTCAATCGCGTCTTTGGCTTTTTTAATTTTTTTCTCAAGGTGTTTATTTAAAATTTTAACATCCTGCCTAAGGTAGCCATTATTTTCTAAATCATCATTTAATTTTTTAATTTCATCCTGAATTGTATTAATGGTTTGTTTAATATCATTGTTTTGCAAACTTGCGCTTGAAGCCGTAATATCTTGCGATTCAAAGCGCGGTTTATTATTAATATTTTTTTTCTTTTCCTTGTTTGGCTGTGTTTTTTTTACTGCCTCCAAAGTCTCTGCCACAACATCCAAAATCTCCTCTTCCGCTTTAATGCCGACAGTATTTGCAATTTGCGTTAAAGTTTGAATTTCTTTAATTTCTTTTTCTTTGTTTTTAGACGTATTTTTATCCGCAAAATTTTGCGACCATACTTCTTGTTTTTTTATTGCTTTTATTTCTTCTTCCAGCTCTTCTCTTAATTTCATAGCTTCGTTAATTGTTTCCACTAATGCCAAATTGTATTTTTTTGAACCTGTATTTTGACTCAAAATTTCCGCTTCATTAAGGCGTCTTACTATAAGCTTTTCCTGTTTTTCCTGTTTTTCTTTTTCTGAAAATACCAAAGCCAACTCAACTTTTTCAACCGTTTTTTTTACTCCATATAAATAATGAACAGCTGTTATATTTTCATTCGCGTAAGCATATCCCGGAATTCCCACAATCAAACTAATCAAAACAAGCGCCGCTGCTAACGGCGGCAAATGTCTTTTAAAACTAAAATACTGAACATACATATCAACCTTTTTCTGCCACATTGCCCTATAAAATTTAAATCTTAATAAGTAATCGGCGCGCATGTCCAGCTTTTTCTTTGGCAGATTATTTAATTGTTTTTCTAAATTATCCATAATTATTTTAACTTTTTTCTTAAGATAACAAGGGCTCTTGAAATTTGCGTTCTAACAGCACCTTCGTTTCTTTTGGTGATTTGCGCTATTTCAGAATTGGTAAGCTGATCAATAAACTTAAGCAATAATATTTCCTTACTGTATTCATCAAATGTATGTATCAATCTGATTATTTTTTCAATCTCAATTTTTGCTTCAATGCGCGCCTTTTCTTCAAATTTTATATTTTCCGCAAAGTTTAAATTTATTTCCCTGCCAAGCGTTCTATAATAATTCAAAAGGCAATTTTTAGCTATGGCATATATCCATGGCTGAAACTTTTTTTCCCTGTCAAAAGCATCAAATTTATCAAACGCCCTTAAAAAGGCCTCTGAACAAAGATCTTCCGCTATTTCTTCATTAAAATTGACCCTATACCAAAAATAGTTATAAATTTTATCTTTGTATTTTTTGTATTTTTTAATAAAAATTCTATCTTGAGCCATGTTTTCTCTTAGGTTAAAAATTCATATTACTTTAACCCAAAAGCCATAATTTTGCAAGCAGTATGTAGTATTATTTCTTTTTCCCTTTTGCTTTGCCGTTATTACTATTGCTTTTTCCGTTATTACCATTATTGTTTTTATATTTATTTGCGTTTGCGCTCATAATTTGCCCTTTTTCTCTGCCAGTTATTTCCCCATGGCTTTTAAGCCAATTTGTGTAATGAGCCAAGCAGCTTACAAAACCGCCATGGTTGCTGAAAGAATTTCCAAAAGGATCGCGTCCTGTAAAAATATCATCATCCCCGTCTCCATTATCAACGCAATCTATATCAATATTTCCATCACAATTATTATCAATTCCATCCAAACAAACTTCATCCGCATCAGGGTTAATACTGGAGTCAGCATCATCGCAATCCGTGTTATCAAGAACATATCCCGTGGGTTGAGTCGTGGAACTTATTGAATCCGTTGGATTTCCGTATCCGTCTTCGTCCTCGTCTGAATAGTATGTTATTTCCACGGAAGCGCATGTTTCATCTCCTCCGCTGCAATCATTATCAATACCGTCTCCGCAAATTTCAGTTGCTCCCGGGCTGGTTGTGGCGCTGGAATCATCGCAATCCGTGTTATCTTCAACATATCCTGTTGGTTCTGTTGTGGAACTTATTGAATACGCCGGATTTCCGTATCCATCTCCGTCCGCATCTAAGTAATATGTCCATACACATGCTTCATCTCCTCCGACACAATCATTATCAATACCGTCTCCGCAAATTTCGTCTTCTCCAGGA
>DAOVXE010000073.1 GCA_030636285.1 Candidatus Falkowiibacteriota bacterium
AAAAGGCAAAACCCAAAAGCGCCAAATTTCCCAAAACAACGCCGACTAATATTTCACCAAGCACTGCCGGCTGGCCAAACCGCGTAATCAAACTGCCTAACTTGCTTAAAATAAGCAAAATAGCCATAGCCCCAAAAATCAAAGCTATCTCCCCGTGTCCGCTTGACGGCTCTTCACCATGTTCAGCGGCAAAAGAAATTGCCGGAACAATTAATACTCCCAACAATAACGCGCCAAAAATAATTTTCTTAACAACTTTTTTTGTATACATTTTTTTAGCGTTAATTAACCACGTCTTGCGTTGGTTAATTAACAATTTTTTAAAAATAAAATCCCCCAATCGTGAAACGAAAGGGAGAAATAATATTTTATCTGCAAAAGCGAATTTATTCGCTGTTCCAGATAAAATATTATCTATACTATTAATATCATAAAGCTAAAAATTTTACAATACTACAAATTATCAATCAACTTTTTTAATTTTTTTCCACCGCTTAACCGCCCTGCTTCTTGCCATCTCCTTGGCGATCAGGGCGTTGATATTGGCAAATCTTTCACGATCAAAATGCCTTAACTCTTTAATGGTCTTCTTTGCTCTTTCTCTTGCTTCTTCGGCTTTATCCATGTCAATTTCTTCCGCTCTTTCAGCCGTATCTGCCAGAATAACCACTTTATTTTTTGATACCTCAATAAATCCTCCTGACACAGACATAACTTCCAAACTGTTATCAGATTTTTTAATTTCAATAACACCCGGCATCAAACCGGCCACCAGCGGAATATGGCTTGGTAAAACAGTGATCTCACCCTGCTTTGTCGGCACGGTTACTTGAATAACCTGCTCTTTTAAAACAACTCTCTCGGGAGTTACTATTTCAAATTTTATTGTTTTTTTAGACATATAAAAAATTAATTCTTGATTCCTATTTCCTCAATCCCACCCTTCATATAAAACTCACCTTCTCCTTTATCATCATGCTTGCCGTCCAGGATTTCTTTAAATCCTTTTATCGTATCGGCTATTTTGACGTATTTTCCGGGATGGCCGGTAAATGTTTCCGCCACATGGAACGGCTGTGATAAAAATCTTTGGATCTTACGCGCGCGGGATACGGTCTGTTTATCTTCATCTGACAATTCCTCCATGCCTAAAATAGCGATAATATCCTGCAATTCTTTGTATCTTTGCAATATTTTCTGCACTCCCCGGGCAACCGCGTAATGCTCTTCTCCGACAATTTTCGGATCAAGGATAATGGATGAGGAGTCAAGCGGATCCACGGCCGGATAAATTCCAAGTTCGGACAAGCTGCGCGCCAATACAACAGTAGAGTCCAAATGCCCGAAAGTCGTTGCCGGCGCCGGATCAGTCAAGTCGTCTGCCGGCACATATACTGCCTGGATTGAAGTAATTGATCCTTTATTCGTTGATGTAATCCGCTCCTGCAGTTCCCCCATTTCCGTGGCCAAAGTCGGCTGGTAGCCAACGGCTGAAGGCATGCGTCCCAAAAGAGCAGACACTTCTGAGCCAGCTTGGGTAAATCTGAATATATTATCTATAAAAAACAAAACATCCTGATTTTGCTCGTCGCGGAAATATTCCGCCATGGAAAGCCCGGACAGGGCAACGCGGGCGCGCGCTCCGGGCGGCTCGTTCATCTGGCCGAAAACCATAGCCACCTTATCAAGCACGTTCGCGCCTTTCATTTCATGGTACAGATCATTGCCCTCGCGAGTCCGCTCGCCAACTCCGGCAAAAACCGAATAGCCGCCATGCTGTTTGGCAATGTTATTTATAAATTCCTGAATAATAACTGTTTTGCCCACGCCTGCGCCGCCAAACATTCCCACTTTTCCGCCTTTGGCGATCGGACAGATCAAATCAATAACTTTAATGCCTGTTTCCAAAATTTCCGTTTTGGTTGATTGATCCGCGAAAGCCGGAGCTGGCTTATGGATCGGATATTTTTTGTCTGTTTTTGGCGCTTCTTTGCCGTCAACCGGATTGCCTAAAACATCAAAGATCCGCCCCAATGTTTCATCCCCAACCGGCACGCTGATTCCGGCACTGGTATTAATAACTTTATCCCCGCGCTTTAATCCATCAGTTGAACCCATGGCAACAGTCCTGACCAAATTAGACCCAATATGCTGCTGGGTTTCTAAAACTAATTTTCCCTTGTCGTTTTTTACTTCAAGAGCATTATAAATCTTTGGCAGTTCGTTGCTAAATTCAACATCAACAACCGCGCCGATCACTTGTTTGACTTTTCCTAAATTTTTATTTTCTGACATATTTTATTGTCCGCAATCCGTAGTCCTGAAATAAACAAAGGATTGACAAATTAATTATTTTATGCTATTATTATATTATCTATTGTACATATTAACCTTTTCACGTCACAAGGACAAGGAGGATATATATGAAAAAATTGAATAATGGGTCTAGCCCTGTGGTATTTGTTTGCTTTTGGATATTTTCAATAGCCTTAAGCATGGCAACCATCGCGTGGGAGTTGGATTTTCTTACGAAAATCATTCTTTTATTACTCTCGTTTGTATTTGCGAGAGTAGCCATTCGCCAAACCACGCGGCCCTTACACCAATGGGGAACCTCATAACCCCCCCCCCTTTTTTTTTTCTCTTAGTTTTAAAGGCTGTGGTCTCCTGATTACAGCCTTTTTTTATTTTAAAAAATATAATTCTTTATTCTAAATTCATTCCGCTAACGCATTTGCTCCGGCTGATATTTCCGCGATCTCATTGGTAATTGTGGCTTGTCTTGACTTGTTATAAAAAAGCGTTAATTCATCTACCATATCCTTGGCCGCGTCTGTTGCCTGGTGCATGGCTGCCATTCTGGCGCTGTGCTCCGAGGCGTTAGACTCTAATAATGCCTGAAAAAGCTGAACCTCAATCAAGCGCGGTATCATTTCATCTAAAACTTCCTTTGGATTTGGTTCAAAAGTATATTCATAAATATGCTTTTCATTTTGCGAATATTTTTCTTTTTTCTTGTCAATAAATTCTTTATCAATACCAACCCTGGTGTCTTTGCCGACAATGCCCAGATATTCATCCTGCGTTGTTATGTCAATCGGCAAAAGCTGCTTAACGCGCGGAATCTGTTTGGCGGCGTTCACATAATCTGTGTAAGCCACCATTATTTTATCGTATTTCCCGCTTAAATAATCATTTAAAACAATTTTCGCTATTGGTAAAACTTCTTTTATCTCGCTGATTATATCCGCTTTGGGAAATTCAGCCGCAATATCATAATCATAATACTTTTTTACAATAGCGCCTTTTTTCCCGATTATTATAAACTCCGGTTTTTCCTGTTTTACATGCTTTTTAATACTGTTATGAGCCTTATTAATAATAGCGGAATTAAATCCGCCGCATAATCCTCGATTAGATGCTATTAAAATAATCCCGACTTTTTTAATTTTTTCGCGCTTTGTTAAAAGAGGATGCAGGGCTTGCTCGCCATTGCTGTTTGCTGTTTGCGACAAATTTAAAACAATCCGCCAGCTTAAGTTAGCGTAAGTTCTTGTTTTCAGCACAGCCTCTATGGCGCGCCGCATCTTTGACGCGGCTACCATTTCCATTGCTTTGGTGATCTTTTTGGTATTATTAATGGATTTTATTCTGTTTTGTATGTCTCTTGTATTTGCCATTCTTAAGTTATAAAGTAGAAAGTTATAAAGTAGAAAGTTATAAATTACTTTATAAACTTTCTACTTTTAACTTTTAACTCTCTATGTAATCCACAGTACTTTTATAATCCTCAACTAATTTCTTAATCACCTCTTCCGACTTTTCATTCAACTCCCCCTTCTCCTTAATCTCTTTTAGTATATCCTGCGCGTTATTTTCCGCGTATTTATTCAAGCCATTTTCAAATTCTGAGATCTTTTCAACCGGCACATTATCAAGCAGGCCGGAAGTTACTGAAAAAAATATTAATACCTGATTGGCAACAGGAACCGTCTTGTACTGGTCTTGCTTAAATATTTCCACCAAACGCTTGCCTCTTTCCAGTTTACTCTTGGTTTCTTCGTCCAGATCAGACCCAAACTGGGCAAACGCGGCCAGCTCGCGATATTGCGCGGCTTCCAACCTCATTTTCCCGGCTACTTTTTTCATTGCCTTGATCTGCGCGGCCGAGCCAACGCGGGAAACCGACAGGCCGGCGTTCACGGCCGGACGGTTGCCTTGATAAAACAGATCCGGCTCCAGATAGATCTGCCCGTCAGTAATTGAAATAACGTTTGTGGGAATATAAGCGGACACATCGCCTGCCTGGGTTTCAATAATAGGCAGCGCCGTGATTGATCCTCCGCCATGCTCTTTATTCAGTTTGCATGACCTTTCCAATAATCTTGAGTGAAGATAAAACACATCGCCCGGATAAGCTTCGCGCCCCGGAGGCCTGCGCAGAAGCAAAGAAATCTCGCGATAAGCAACCGCGTGCTTGCTTAAATCATCATAAACAATTAGAACATCCTCGCCCTGGTCCATAAAATACTCGGCGATCGCGACCCCTGAATAAGGCGCGACATAAGACAGCGGCGCCGGATCGGATGCTCCGGCAAGCACTATTGTGGTATATTCCATGGCGCCGTGCTCTTCCAGCTTGGCGACAATACTGGCTACTTTGGACGCTTTTTGCCCGATAGCCACGTAAACGCATTTCATATTCTGGCCCTTTTGATTAATAATAGCGTCAATCGCGATCGCGGTTTTTCCGATCTGCCTGTCCCCGATGATCAATTCCCTTTGTCCGCGGCCGATTGGGATCATCGCGTCAATCGCTTTTATGCCTGTCTGCACCGGCTCGCTTACGGATTCGCGGGTAATTACTCCCGGAGCA
>DAOVXE010000190.1 GCA_030636285.1 Candidatus Falkowiibacteriota bacterium
ATTTGGAAGGAGTTGATTATATAATGGAAGAACACCGCTATTACCCAGAGGGCAATGTCGGCTCTCATCTGATTGGCTTTGTCGGTTTTAACGGAGATGAAAAATCCGGGCAATACGGGCTTGAAGGGTTTTTTGATTATGAACTGTCAGGCAGGCATGGCTCAATAAAAGCCGAACGTTCAGCCGGCGGCGGGTTGATTATTATTAAAGAGCGCGAGTATAATGAGCCCTTAGACGGAAGTGATTTAATTTTAACCATAAATCGTTCCATTCAATTCGCGGCTTGTGAAATGCTTGAAGAATCGGCAATGCGGCACGGCGCTGACAACGGAACGGTTATTGTTATGGAGCCTAATACGGGAGCGATTTTGGCAATGTGCTCTTGGCCGAATTATGATCCAAATAATTATGGCAAGATTGAGAATATTAATATTTACAATAACCCGGCGATATTTGAGCAATATGAACCTGGTTCAATTTTTAAAGTTATTACCATGGCTGCCGGCATTGACCAAGAAAAAATCAGCCCTAACACTTTTTATACTGACAAAGGCTATGTCATGATTGAGGGCTGGCCAAAACCGATTAAAAATTCCGATTATGAAACTCATGGCGAATATGGCCGGGTAAATATGGTTACTGTTTTGGAGGAATCTTTAAATACAGGTTCAATTTATATTATGGAAAAGACTTCTCCTAAAATGTTTGCCGATTATGTAATGAATTTTGGTTTTGGAGAGAAAACCGGTATTGAATTGGAGACCGAAGGAGTTAGTAATATTAATAATTTGAAAAGAAAAACAATCCGTCCGGTTGAAGCGGCAACCGCTTCTTTCGGACAGGGAATTACCGCAACTCCTTTGCAGATTGTTACGGCTTATTCGGCTGTTGTGAACGGCGGAATATTAATGAAGCCTTATGTGGTTTCGGAGATTGTTGCTCAAGACGGCTCTAAGCAAAAAACTCAAGCCAAGAAAATCAGGCGGGTGATGTCAGAAAAAGCGGCTTTGCTGGTGACAGGAATGATGGTGAATGTTGTTGACGGCGGACACGCCAAACGGGCAGGCGTAAGCGGATATTATGTAGGAGGCAAAACAGGAACAGCCCAAGTAGCTGATATGGAAAAAGGCGGATACAGCGAAGACAAAACAATCCATTCCTTTGTAGGTTTCGCGCCGGTTGAAAATCCGAAATTTGTTATGATTGTAAAACTTAATGATCCCAAAGACGTTGATTTTTCCGCGTCATCAGCCGCGCCACTGTTCGGGCAAATAGCCGAGTTTATTTTAAATTATTATCAGGTTCCTAAAGAGAGATAAATATGAAGAAATTAATTCAATTAAAATTAAAAATACTGGCAAAAATAATTTTGCTTAAATACAAGCCGAAAGTAATCGGTATTACCGGCAGTGTTGGCAAAACCAGCGCGAAAGAAGCGGTTTACGCTGTATTAAAAGATAAGTTTAATATTAGAAGAAGCGTAAAAAATTACAACAATGAAATTGGCTTGCCTTTAACTGTTATTGGCGCTGATTCTCCAAGAAAATCATTAATTGGCTGGGTATTGGTTTTTTTAAAAGCAAGCAAGTTAATATTTTTTAAAGATAAAAATTATCCGAAAATATTGATTCTTGAGATGGGCATAGATCGCCCTGGAGATATGGATTATTTATTAAAAATAGCAAAGCCGGATATTGGTATTCTTACTTTTGTCGGTTCGGTGCATCTTGAATATTTTGCGTCTAAAGAAAAATTAAGACAAGAGAAAGCTAAGTTAATAGAAAATATTAAGAAATTCGGGTATGCTATAATCAATTACGATAACGAAGGTTCAAAAAAATCAATCAATGAAAGCAGGTCTAAAGTAATCACTTACGGCCTGGACGTGAAATCTAATTTGCAAGCGCGGGAAATAAGGTTTAGCTTTGAAGAGGCAGGCAAAAATTTTTTGCAAGGAATTAATTTTAAGATAATCTATGACGGCGCTGCCACGCCGGTGTTACTTCCTAATGTTCTTGGCGTAAACGCAATCTACGCCGCCTTGGTCGGAGTTGCAACGGGAATAGCGCTTGGAATGAATATGATTGAGATCAGCCAGTCTCTTAGAAATTTTGTTTCGCCAAAAGGAAGAATGAATATTATTAAAGGCGTAAAAAATACAACCATTATTGACGACACTTATAATTCGGAGCCGCAATCCGCAATGGCAGCTTTGGGAATTTTAAAAAGAATACCGGCTAAAAACAGAAAGATCGCTGTTTTGGGCGATATGCTTGAACTTGGCAAATATAGCGAAGAAGGGCACAGGGAGGTCGGTAAATATTTATTTAAAATGGGTGTTGATAAATTAATTTTGGTTGGCGAGCGATCCAGAGATATCGGCAGAGGTGCTACGCGCGTCGGTATGTCAAAAGATAATATTTTTCATTTTCCAAATTCAGATGACGCGAAAATATTTGTTCAGGATAGGCTAAGAGAGGGGGATTTGGTTTTGATTAAAGGTTCGCAAGGCGTGAGAATGGAGAAAATCGTTAAGGAGATAATGGCGGAGCCTTTGCGCTCTGAGGAGTTGTTGGTTAGGCAGGGGAGTG
>DAOVXE010000171.1 GCA_030636285.1 Candidatus Falkowiibacteriota bacterium
CCGCTACTGGCAATATTAAACATCGTTTAATGCTGGTATTATTGTATTCTTCCGGCCTGCGGGTCAGCGAATTGGTTGATTTAAGGCTAAGCGATATTGATGTCGCGCGCAAAACAGTGCATGTGCGCAACGGTAAGGGCAAAAAAGACCGGATAACAGTTCTTTCTGAAAAAGCCATTTGGATTTTTGAGCGGTATTCCCTGGAATATCAGCCATTAGAATATATTTTTGAATCATATCAACCAGGCGTTAAAATTAGTACGCGGACCGTGCAAGCGGTAGTGGCAAAAGCCGCGCGGAAAGCGGACATTAAAAAATCCGTGGGACCGCACACCCTGCGCCATAGTTTTGCTACCCATATGCTTGAAAATGGGGTAAACTTAAGATATATCCAGTCAATGCTCGGGCATAAAAGGCTGGAAACAACGCAAATATATACGCGCGTGGCAACTGATAAGTTTGCGGGCATTAATGATTTGTTATGAAAAAAATAATTAAAATAAGAATAATTCTTTGGGGCTCGCTAGTCTTTGCTGTGCTATGGCTGCTTTGGCGCGCTATTGTTCCGGGCGGCGAGATTGTTTACATTCAGGATTTTAAAGACTCAAATTATTTTATTCCCAAGCTAACACCAGCCGAGCGGATAGAGACAGGGGATAGCAGTGTGAGAATTACTGGTGACCCGGTTTATTTTTCTCTGCGCGCTCCGCGGACATTTAATAAAGCTAATTTGGAAATTAAATTTCGCGCCAGTGATAATATTAGAATTTTGGAAGTCGGGCCTTTGGTTGATAAGACTATTTGGCGTTATAATTTGCAGCCGCTTATGAACAAAACTTTGGATCAGCTTGGTTTGGCCTGGGAAAGACAAGAAGAGAATGGGGTTATATTTTTACAGCGAAATAAAAACTATAATTCACTGGAAAATTATTTAACATCATTGCCTGCTTTGGACGAAATCGCGATTTATAATTATGAATGGAATCAGGAATATCTCTTGCCTAATTATAGCTCTTCAAGCAATGAAATTATAATTGATATTCCTTTGCGGGGCGGTTATCAGTTTTATATTTATATCAAGGATGAAAAATTAGATCTCAGATTTACTTTGGCAGACCTTAATCAAAATAAAGACCTTGACGACCTTGAGCTAATACTTTATTATCAGGATGAGATAATATTAAATAAAAGCGTTAAAGAGGCAAGCAAAAATGAAAACAAAAAGATAGTTGAGCTTGGTGAAATTGAATTAAGCCAGTCAAACCTGCCGGAAGGAGTGTATAAAATTGAATTGCGGGCCGGCGATGATGTTGTCACCCGGCGGATCAAAACCAAACAAAATAAAATCGCTTTTATAAATAAAATCAGGCTGCTTAGAGACCAAAAAGAAAACATTAAAATATATACTGACAGCCAACAGCTGCAGGCGGTAACACCGCATCCTGATCGCTTGCAATCAATCAGGGCCGGGTCAAAGACATTAGACCTAAGTGAGACCTATAAATTATTTTCTCTTGATATTTTGCCAACATCAGCGACAAATTCAAAAGAAAAGAGTATAGAGCTAGCTCTAAACCTGGACGGCGTTACTATTTCCGGCAATGGCGTATTTGCTTTCGCGCGCGAGCAGATGATCAACCCGCGCCTTAAAAAGGTTGATGAAAATATAGACATTAACAAGGAAGAAATAAATTATATACTGGCAGATTATAAATCTGCGGAAAAGAATGATGACTGGCAAATTGCGAGCACTCAAGCAGACCTTAGGCAAGCTTACCGTGAGAAAAACGCTTATCAGTTTATTATTTCGGTTCCGGGAATCCAGAAGGGTGAGTATGTGGAGATTGATGAAATAAAGGTAAAACTGCATGGAAGGACGTTGTGGGAAAAAATTATAGAAATGTTACAGTAATTATTAGTAAGATATCATAAAAGTAAAGAAACAAGATACAAGGATACAAGATACAAACAAATCTCAAATTAAAAATTCAAAACAGTTTGAAATTTGTATCTTTTAATTTGTTTGTATCCTTGTTTCTTGTCTCTTGTGTCTTACAAATTTCATGCTAAAAATTTATTTAAAAGAAATTTTTTATGTATTAACAGGAGCAATGTTTATTTTCGCATTACTTGAATTTATTCACCAGGGAATAGTTATTGCTTACATTAATTTTAATATCATTTTACTTTTGTGGCTGACAAATGGTATAATAGTTGTTGTAATTAAACAAAATAAAAATGATTGATAAGTTAAAGAAAAATTGGCCGTTGATTTTGTTTGCGATTGTTTTTTTTGGCCAAATGCTGGGCAAAGACTTGATAGCGATTTTAATTATTATTGCGGCAATATTTTTTATTTTTAAGCGTGTTGGCAATTTAAATATTAAAAATATTAATTTATCTAATTTATCTAAACTAAAAAATATGGCAAATCCAATTGACATTGAAAAATTAGCAAAAGAAAAAAAATTTAAGCACGCTTTTTTAACGATCGTGCTTTTATTTTTCGTGGTTTGGCTCTTTTTCGCCTCAATCCAAATTGTGGACGCGGGTGAGACCGGAGTTTATTCGCTTTTTGGCAAAGTAAAAGACCAGGAGCTTAGTAGCGGCTTTCATTTGGTTATTCCTTTGGCCAAAGTAATCCGTATGAGCATCAGGACCGAAGAATATACTATGAGTATTGTTCAGGGCGAAGGCCAGCGTTATGGCTCAGACGTAATCACAGCGTTGACCAAAGAGGGTTTGAATATTGACCTGGATATGACGGTTCTTTATAGCTTGCAAGAGGAAAAGGCCAGTGATGTGTACCGTGAACTGGGCCTTACTTACGATGAGAAGATCATCCGCCCGACTATCCGGACTTCTATCCG